>DAOVSZ010000217.1 GCA_030627725.1 Desulfobulbaceae bacterium | reverse complement strand
CGAGAAGGCAACACCCGTTCCCATTCCGAACACGGTAGTTAAGCTTCTCAGCGCCGATGGTACTGCCAGGGCGACTTGGTGGGAGAGTAGGTCGCTGCCGAATTCTTTTTTTTATAGAAAAACCCTCAAGCCTAGTATAAGGCTTGAGGGTTTTTTTTTGTCCGCAATTTGCTGGTATTTTGTAACTCTGAAATGAAAATGTTTTCACATCCTAAGGGACGCCAGCAATTCGTCAATAGAATCCTGGGAGGCGCCGCCGAGCTGTTCCGGGAGCAGTTTTTTAAGTTCCTGGATGGTCAGCAGGAATGTCTGGTCGGTAATCTGGTCTGCCGAGTAGAGGTCCATCAGCTTCATCAGCTGTGAGCCGACCGCAGCCTTTATCTGTTCCTGTTGGGTATCGTTCAGGCCGGGAGTGCCGGCAATTATCGTGTTGGCCATTACCTCCATCAGTTCCATCTGCCGTTCCTTCATCTGCTGGTAGGTTTTGTTCACATTGTCCAGTTCTGTGCTGCAGCAACGTATGACATGGGTGATCTGTGAGTTTTTCTTCTCCAGGGCGCTGTTTTTATTTGAGATAGCAAGTTCGTTTTCAAAGTGCATCAGCCGCTGCTCGAACATTTCGAGCAGGATCGAGATGATATTGATGGCTTTTCCCGCCTCTTCCTCGTCAGTCGGGGTGTTTCTGATCAGGATCGCGGTGCGTTTGTTTTTTGATGCAAGGGCTGTGTAGTTGTCGCTCTGGATGATCTTGTCGCTTTCCATCGCCTTCTGCAGGATCATCTTGTCCATGCTGCTGTCCATGCCGCGGTCAGAGACATTCACCTCTTTTTCGCTTGCCAGCCTGATGCTGCACCTCAGTTTCCTGTCTTCTTCCTTTTCTCCAGCGGACTTGAATGAGAAACGGTTTGCGGTCTCCAGCAACAGGGTTGCGATCTCGTCGTGGTCCTTGCAGGTGAGGCTTTTCATGAAGAAGTCGTTGAAGGTCTGGTAGGTGTTCAGATCAAACTTCATCAGTTCCTCACGCTTGAGGATCGAGGCGGCTGTCTCCCGGATCATCTTTTTCTGAGACAGGACCCGTTCGCTCATCTTGTCAAACTGCTCGTGCTTTTCCAGGGTCGAGTTGACCATGGAGAGAAGAACGTCCTTGCTGAAGGGTTTTGTCAGGTATTGGGTGGCGCCTTTCTCGATCCCTGTGACCATGTCTTCGGAATAGGCCTTGGCGGTCTGCATAATGACCGGGATCTCCTTGAATCGTGAATCTGTTTTGATGATTTCGAGAAGCTCGATGCCGCTCATCTCCGGCATCATCCAGTCAAGGACAAGAAGTTTAATAGCGTGTTCAGTCGTTTCAAGAACGTTTAAGGCCTCTTTGCCGTTCTGGGCCTTGAGAATATTAAAACCCTCATCCTCAAGGAGTTCGATTATTATCTCAAGGTTGGTTGGATCATCGTCAACAACAAGTATTGTTTTTGCCTCTGCCATGTGTCCCTCCTGCCGCTTGAAATATTATCTCGGCACACATATACTGCTGCGAATGGCCGGTTAAGTAGTTTATCCCTATTATTATGCCATATAATCCTTGAATATGTCTTTAAAAAAGGTTGATTTTCCCGGGAACTTATTCGTTTCTCTGCCTTTCCAGGATCTCTTCAAGTTGTGCTTTGCTGATGTGCCCTTCTTCTACCAGGAGTTCCCCGATTCTTTTCTTTGGTCTTTCCAGTGGCGGTTCTTTGGGGATGATACATATGATCGAGGCCCCTCCAACCGGGTTCTTCCTCGCAAAGATCTTTCCTCGGTGGCCTTCGACAATTTCTTTTGAGATGGCGAGTCCGAGGCCGGTGCCGCCTTCGCCGGTCGTGGTCTTACTGCTCTGGATAAACTTGTCGAACACCGCCTCCAGTTCGTCCGGCGGGATGCCGATTCCTTCATCCGCAACAGTCAGGGAGACTGCGGGGACCCTATTTTTGTCAGTGCTTCTTCGTCCTTCCGGCAGGGTCTCTTCAGCGTAAGAGATTGTGATCGTTTTTTCATGTGGCGAGAATTTAATCGCGTTTGAGAGAAGGTTTCGGACGACCTGCAGCATCTTGTCAAAATCAAAATAGGCATGAGTGTCTATGTCGGACGGAAGGACATTCAACTTCAATGATTTGTCTTTTAACAGCATTTCATAGTCTTCTCTCTGTGTGTCCACGACTTTTGCCAGGTCGTTCTCTGCCATCTCAAACTTCATATGGCCTGCCTCAAGCTTGGAAAGGTCGAGGAGGTTGTTAAGCAAGTCAAGCAACCTTGCGCCGCTTTCGTTTATGCGGGTAAAGTATCGAAGTAGTCTTTCAGTCGGGGCCTTTTCCATGCCCATGGTGGAAAAGCTTAAGATCCCATGCATGGGGGTCCGTAGCTCATGGCTTATATTGGCGAGAAAGTCCGATTTTAAGCGGTTGGCCTGTTCCGCCTCCTGGCGCGCCCGGATGATCTCCCGCTCCGCCTTTTTTCGCTCCGTGATGTCCTGTGAGATATGGACCCCCATGATCACCCGGCCCTTTTTATCTTTGATCGGAGATACGGAGATCTCATGATGTGTTTTGCCTGCCATGCATTTTTCCACCATTACATGACGTTCGCTTGCGATCATCTCCTGCAACGGGCATTTTATCTCAGGTAAGGCGCATGGCTCTGACCTGTTAGAGATGATGTCGTAACATGTTCTGCCCAGGACTTCCTCTTTGGTAAGACCGTAATGTTCAAGAAAAACGCTGTTGGTGTCAACAATGGCATAGTCATTGGCGTTAATGATCGAAATGGGATTGCTCATGCTGTCTAAGACAGAGCGGGCAAATGCATGCGCGATTTCAAGGGCATCTTTTGCCTGTTCCTGTTCTTTTCTGCTTTTATCAAGAGCAAGCCTTTGTTTTTTTACGTCACGCACGGTTACAAAGGCGATCGTAATTGCTACTCCCATACCCAGAATGGAGAAAAACAAGATGAGTGATCTGTTTTTTGACGAGGTCCTTTTCATGTTTTCAAGCGAGGCCTTCATGTTGACCTCCTGGAGATAGGTCCTGAGATCCTGAAGAGTGTCCGTTGCTTGGCTGTACAACGTCTCCAGGGTTTGTTCCTGGATTGCAAATTCCTCTTCCGCCTCAGAAAAACGTTCCTGGGTCAGTGCGACAATGCCGGAAAAATAATTCCCGAGCAGAGTTATATTCTCGAGTATATCTGCAAAGGCCTTCCTGGCTCCTTCAATATCGTTTTTTTGCAGGAGTGCTGCGACCACTGCAGCGTTGTCGTGCAGTTCATGATGCAATGGGTCCAGCTTGCCGTGTATGAACTCGGCAATATCGGCATCAATAGGAGGGCCGGCGCTGTACCATTTATGAAAGGTGCAGTCTTTGTAGTCCAGGCTGTCGACGAGCAGTTCTCCCTTGGCAACAGATTTCCGCAGGGCACGGAAATGGCGGATATGCGTTACCTCACTTTCAAGAAGCATATGTGAGAGGGGTTGTAGACGGCCATCGTATTCCGTCATGTAGTTCAGCATCTGTTTTCTGATCGGAATAAAGGTGTTCATCGCCTCGAAAAATCCTTCTCCGATTTTGAAGAAATCTTCCGCAAGTTTTGATTCTCTTTCATTGGGACCAAGCTCTGATATCATCGTCTTATTTGCAAGAAATTTATTTTTCAGATCAAGGATTCGGAGCTTGAGGGGGTCTAAGTCCTCAGTTGCCTGTTCTATCTCTTCTTGAAGGATCTTGGCCAGTGAAAGGGTGATTGTCCCTTCTTCGGCAATACGCATCAGCATGCTGCTTTCAAGAAAGGTATCAACGGCGTTCTGGCTCCTGTTCAGGGTTGTGATCGAAACCAGCCAGGAGAGAAAAATGATGCTGATAGTCAGAACAAAGGCGATGTTCAGTTTTTTCTGAGGCGTGATAGGCATTAGGGGATGAAAACTAGCAAAAAGGAGTTAGCTGGCTCTGTTTATACAGAGCAGTATACTTCATCAGGGAGAGGAAAAGAAAGTAGGATTTAAAGGAAAGGCATGGGAAGTACTGGGGATGCGCGGCACAGAGACTTTTTGAAAAGCTTTTTTGATGTATCTTAACGGGTGCGGTCGATTTTTTTTTGAAGAGTATCGGTAAAGTCAACGGCCAGAGAAAGGCTCTGCAGTTCGTCGAGATGAGATTGGATGATTGTCTCAACCGGTTGCGCCGTTTTTTTTTGCCTTTCCAGTTCTTCTGTTGCAATGATACCTTCTATCAGTTTGAAGTTTTCATGATTTTCCAGGAGTATTGCCGCCCACAGAAGATGCTTTGCAGAAGGGTTTATCTTCTGGTCCGCTGACCACAGCATATAGGGCTGTCTAAGAACGCCGATTTTTTTGATGAGTGCGGCATCAAACCTTTTTTTGAGAGATGCGAGATCAGGCAATGTGCCCTTTTTAAGTTGGCTGATGAGTTCGGAAAACATAGGTTTATTCATTTATCATGAATGCTGTGTTGAGACAGCTTTCATGTATCTGGTTGATAGGTGTTTGTTTTCATAACATACTCATTTGGGAAAAGAAATGTTCTTGTAAATCAGGTTTTATTTTTGAGAAAGTTGATGAGGAAGAAGACAATCGGTGTCTTTGGTGGCGGAAATGCGGGAAAAAAATCCTGAGGGTGGAGAAATGCAGAAGAGGTTGGGAAAAATATTGCTGCTTTCGGGTGGCCTGCAGATCTTCTGCGGGGTATATGGCCCAGCCTGGAGGTATATGGCCAAGCCTGGATGGTGTATAGTCCAGTCTGACTGAACAGTTTCTGGCGAGTATACGCCAGAAACTGTTGGCTTTTGGCTGTGCTTCTCGTAAATGGATTTTGCGAATATGCCATTCGGGGATTTTTTTATAACTCTGTAGAAAAAATTAGCAGGTTAGTGTTTTTGAAATTAGTTGAATTTTTAATTGTCAGCAATGAGCAATACTCCGGGGAGATATGGATGCTTTTATGACTCAACAGGTGCTGCCTTGAGGGTGAAAGACCATAAAAACAGGGAAGAAATGACACGAGTTGTATGAATTTGTTGAAAAAAAAATAAATGATACGGCAGAGCGATTTGGTACCAATAAATTATGTAAAAGGTTATAAAAATGTGGAAGAAAAAATGTCAGAAACTAAAGGCAATATATTGATTTTATAAAGTAAATGAAGAAACCGTTTCGGTGGCCGGTTTCTGGTTTGTGGGGGTGGTCAGTAATGGGCGCGGCATTACATACTGTATTGAATGCGTAGGGAATGTTTTGTAAAAACAGCAGGTTGTGTCGATGAGGGGGTGCTTTTCGCCGGGGGAACAGTTTTTGCATATCTGTACTTCTTTGTGGTACCGGTTTTGTTTTGCGAAGAAGAGTTGTAAGCAT
>DAOVSZ010000146.1 GCA_030627725.1 Desulfobulbaceae bacterium | reverse complement strand
ATCGCAGGACAATACCAGCTCTTCCCTGAGGCGTCTGCCTGCCTGCCGGGTGGGAACGATAATCAAAAGATTGCTGAAGTCGGCAGGACCTGGAAACTGTTCAGGCCGAAGAAAATCCCGAACCTTATGAACAACAGGCGCATCCCAGTTGAGGAAATGAAGCGATAGAGTCATAAAAATCAGGGTTCGGGGTTTGGGGTTGAGGGTTCAGGGGTCGGGGTTCAGGGTAAAAAGCTTCTCGTGCCCCGCCGGACAGGTTATCATCCCCGACCCCCGACCCCTGATCCCTGATCCCTGTCATTATGTATCAAGGTAGAATTCGTACGTTAATCCTGATTTTGTAAAATGGCTCAAAATATATTTCAAACCGTTAAGGGTCTCCACATGGAAGCGAACTTCCCAGTCGGAACTTTTCGCAGAACTCCCTGAAAGATCAATAATCTCATGGAGTTTCATCTCTACCGGGGCAGTGCCGAGCATCATCAGCACCCTGTGCCTGGAAGCGCCGAGGATCAGAAGGGTCTGGATTTGCTCCACATGCGTTTTTTTCAGGTTCCAGCGCATTTCAATGACATCCTCGCGCTGTACCTTCAGTGATTGCAGGCGGGTGCAGACTTTCCTGTGAATGGAGATTCCTCTTTCGCTTAAAAGACCGAGCAGTCCGGTTTCCGAAGGGATCGGGTTGCAGCAGCGCGAAAGTTTGATACAGATCGGATCAAGGGTGGTAAGTTCAAACCTGTTCAGGATGCCGGATGGCGGCATCAGGGTTTTTTGTCCTGCATAGAGTCCGTTCTTGATCTCATAAATCAACTCTTTTATCCGCAGGTTGCCGTAACCGGTCTCGCGGTACATGTCATCAAGGTTTTCGAGATCAAAATAGACAAGGATATCAGCGAGTTTTTCATCCTCAAGAACGGTGAGGGGAATTCCATACCGTTTCAACTCCTGCATGAGGAGTGACTCTCCGACCTGCCTTGCAACATTGGCCCGCCGCAACCTGAACATGCGGGCGATTTCAGACCGCGCCCGTGGGGACTGACAAAGCGCTTGAATCCTGGGGGAGAAGCGGACAGGATGGTCACTGACTGTAATCTGGACACGGTCCCCGTCTTTGAGCACATAGTCAAGACCGACTTCTTTCTGACCCACACGAGCCTTGCTGCATTTGGAGCCGACTTCGGTATGCACCTTGAAGGCAAAATCAAGAACGATACTCTGGCGCGGAAGGCAGATGCGTTCGCCTTTTGGGGTATAGGTGTATATCTCTTTTTTACCGCTCGCCGCGAGCACATCCCGGTATCGAACGTCATCAGTTCCAAGGATATCGAACATCTCTCGTATTTCCCGTTCAAAGCCGCCGGGCATTTTTCCTTGGGTCAGCCACTCTTTGATGAGGCCGGTCCGGGCGGAGCTAAGCATATCCTGCGTCCGTATCTTGAAAAGATAATTCTTTCCCCGGATATTGGCTTTTGCATGCAGACTCTGATAGCCCGTGGGTTTCGGGTTGGCGATAAAATCGCGGATGCTTCTCGGGATGGGAGGATATATCTGGTTGATAACGCCAAGGGCGCGGTAGCAGGATTGGATATCTGGAACAACAATGATTACCTGAACAGGGTTGTCAATGGTCTTGTTCAGCATGTCCGCATGCGGATCGTAATATGCGGAAATCCCTCTGGCCCGGGACATAATCTCGCAGGTAATCCAGGCCTCCTGCATGTTTTTCTGGAGTTTTTCCTGGATTTCCATCACTTCATAGCTTGACTGGATATGACGGATCTGGGTAATGATTTTGTGGCTCTGTCTGGGAAATTTATAGGTAAGCGCCAGGTTATAGAGCTCTCTTTTCATACTGAAAAGGCCCATCACCTTGGCCATTGGCGCATAGACACTCAGGGTCTCTTCGGCGATTTTCTGCCGTTTGCGCTTTGGCATGGAATCCATGGTGCGCAGATTGTGAAGGCGATCGGCAAGCTTGATCAGCATGACACTGACCTGTGAGGCGGCACCGGAAAAGATTTTACGGTGCACAATGTTGTAAAACGTATGCTGGTCGCCTGAAAAATTACTGATCTTGGTGCAGCCGTCGACAATGGATTCAATGTCTTTTCCGAACAACTCACCGATCACCTCACTGGTCACCTCAGGCACATCCTCAACCGTGTCGTGCAAGATGGCCGCTGCCAGGGCCTCTGGGTCCAGCACTCCCATCTCTTCAACAAGAATCAGCGCCACCCTGCAGGGATGGCTGATAAACGGCTCGCCTGATTTCCGGATCTGATCTTTATGTGCGTCAACGGCAAAAGAAAAGGCCTTCCAGAAGGCTTTCGCCTCACCCTGCTGGCCACCCAGGTGCTGTTCCATCCGGCTGCAGAAAAAGGATATGTCAAAAGAGTTGTTTTGCGCCATATGGGAAGTATAATAGAATACTGATTGACGTCAAAGCTAAAAGCTAAAAATTATCGTAACTATTCAGCTGCACCCCATCTTTGAACGATCAGGCCTGCTCACATAGGCGGGCTATAGCCTTGCAGGCCGGCTTGTCCAAATTTGGGGCACATCTGAAAGTTACAGAATGGTGTTTAGGCTAAGTTTTAAGCTCCACCTGAATAGTTACAAAATTATCAAGGAGAAACTCCTTTGACACGAAGAAAGGTTGGACAAAAAAAGAGGATTGGCCGCGGCAGCAGGATAGCACGGAACAGAAGTCAGGCCGCTAGGCATCCGGCAGGGCCGCACCGGAAGAGTGAACTGGATGGGGCGGCGGAAGAGATTGTCGGTTTTCTGACCGACAGCGGCGGTTCGGCATCGCTTGACGAGATTATGGAAGGGTGTGGTGTATCAAGAAAGAAGTACAAAGAGTTCACGAAGCGCCTGAAGGACTTATGCGCGCTTCGTGTTCTTGCCAGGGCAAAAGGGAAACGATATTCATTGCTGCCGCAGGAAGAGAGCGATCTGCTTGAGGGGACCCTTTCGATGCATCCGAAGGGGTTTGGTTTTGTCAGTGTGGAGAATCCCCCAAAGGGCGTGAAGCTTGAAAAAGATGTCTTTATCTCTCCCAGGGCGCTGGCAACCGCCAGGCACGGCGACCGGGTGCAGCTGCAGATCATCGGCGGAAGAAGGGACAGAAAAGAGGGCAGAATCGTCCGGATTGTCGAGCGGTCCATGACCAGGCTGGTCGGGATCTATATTGACGACGGACCCGCCCCCCATGTGGTCCCGGAAGATGAGCATTTTACATTTAACATCGTCATCTCCAAGGAAGATGCCGCAACAGCAGTCAACGGCGATGCCGTGGTGGCCGAGATTACAGAGTACAGAGAGGGAGAGCGAAACCCGAAGGGCCGTATTCGTGAGGTGCTCGGCGATCCGAATGATGTCCAGGTCCAGACCGACATGGTTCTTCACAAGTATCGATTGCCGTATCGTTTTGATGAAAAGGTAGAACAAGAAACCGCGGCAATGGACACAACTGTTGCCGCAAGCCCGGAGCGGCTTGACCTGCGGGAGCTCCCTCTTGTTACTATTGACGGAGAAGATGCCCGGGATTTTGATGATGCGGTTGCGGTTGAAAAGACCTCGGATGGCTATCGGCTTTATGTATCGATCGCAGATGTCAGCCATTATGTGCGACCCGGAACCAGCCTGGATCAGGAGGCGTATCAGCGGGGAACAAGCGTCTATTTTCCGACCAGGGTCGTTCCCATGCTGCCGGAGAAGTTATCGAATAATTTGTGCAGCCTGGTCCCGGACGAGGACCGGCTGGCCTTTTCCGCCATTCTGGATTTTGATACGAGCGGTAAACGGATACAACAGAAATTTGCCAAGAGTATTATCCGGAGCCGATATCGCCTGACCTATACGGTGGTAAAAGAGATCCTGGTTGACGGCGATAAGAAGGCCATAAAGCAGCATCAGCCTATTGTTGCAATGCTTACGCAGATGGCGGAACTCGAAGGTCTTCTTGAGACGCGGCGCATGAAGCGCGGCAGCATCGGATTTGAGATCCCGGAGGCCGGGATTGAGGTGGCTGCCGACGGGACTGTGGGAGCGATCAGTCGACGGGAAAGGAACCTTGCCCATAAGATAGTCGAGGAGTTCATGCTGGCGGCCAACGAAGCGGTTGCGGAAACCTTTGCGCGTGAGGCCGGAACCAAGATGCAAGCGTCTTTTCTTTACCGAATTCATGAGACCCCGGACCCGCTCAAGGTGGCGGAATTCAGGGAGTTTGCCGGATCAATGGGGCTTATGGTCCCTGATGGCGGCGCATCTCCGAAATGGTTCGGCCACGTGCTTGCGTCCGTTGCCGACACGCCAAAGGAATATATTGTCAGCAACCTTCTTCTGAGGGCCATGAAGCAGGCCTGTTATTCGCCTCATAATGTTGGGCATTTCGGGCTGGCAGCGCCCTACTACACCCATTTTACCTCTCCTATACGGCGGTATCCGGACCTGATGGTTCACCGGGCCCTTGAGGCATTCCTGGTGTCCGGGCAGGCAAAGAGCGGTGATAAAAAAGACAAAACCGACAAAAAAAATTCCGGAGACGAGGCAGGAGACTTTCTGTCAAAACGCGAAAGGGTAGCGGTGGATGCGGAACGTGAGATGGTCAGCCGGCTGCAGGTCAGGTATATGGCCACTAAGGTAGGGGAAGTCTTTCCCGCGATTATCTCAGGGGTGACATCATTCGGTCTCTTTGTTGAGTTGCTTGATAGTTTTGTAAGCGGCGCGGTCGCACTTACTGATATGAAAGATGATTATTACACGCTCGATGAAAAGCATCACCGGCTGATCGGCAGGAAGAGTCATAAGATATACCAGATCGGAGACTGTCTTGTCGTGCGGCTTGCAAGTGTTGAAGTGGCACGGAGACGGATAAATTTTGTTATTGAAACAGGCTGCGAAGAGAAAGAAGGACATTAGAATTTGCCACGAAATCCACGAAAGAACACGAAAGGAAAAAACGGTTTTTTTGTCTTTATAATCATATGACGCAACCTGACACCACTCGCCAATCCACAAACCTTTTAGACAATGTTACCATAGTTCTTAAGAGCCCGAAATATGCCGAGAATATCGGGGCCGCGGCCCGCTGCGCCCTGAATATGGGGATTACTCGCATAATCGTTGTCAGCGATACCCGTCCTGACCGGGAAGCCATGCTGAGGACGGCAACCCATAACGCAGCGCATATAATTGACGCGATCGAATATTTTCAGGACCTTTCCGAGGCGCTTGGTCCTTTTTCAGGCGTTGTCGGCACAACAGCCAGGCGGGGAAGGCAGAGGGTGACCCTGCAGGACCCGAAAGAGTTGGCGGAAAGGATCATGCCGCTTCTTTCTGAAAACAGTGTTGCCCTTCTTTTCGGCCCTGAAGACCGCGGGCTGACCAATGATGATCTCAAATTCTGCTCCCATATCACGACAATCCCGACAGATGCGTTTTCATCCCTGAACCTTGCCCAGGCAGTTGCTATTCTCTGCTATGAACTGCGAATGGGGGTGTTGACAGCCCAGCAGGGCAATAAGGTCTTCTTTTCTCCAAAACGTGCCGCCTCTCACGAAACCGAAGGGATGTATGAACATCTGGAAAAGGCGCTTCTGAAAATCGGCTTTCTGAAAAAGAAAGACCATACCTATTGGATGTATAATATCCGAAAATTTTTAAGCCGTATCGGGCTGCGTTCCCGCGAGGTGCGTATTATACGTGGGGTGTGCAAGGAACTGCTCCGGAAAGATAGCCACGAAAACCACGGAAGGACACGAAAATAAAATCTTTTTATAAACCTAAGCGGTTAGCTATTACTCTTCAGGTTCCTTGAGCGGGCATGAGGAACAGCGCGGGTTGGTTTTTTTGCAGAACTCCTTGCCGAGCCGGACGAGAAGTGCGTGGTATTCATTGAAAAGGGCGGTGTCTGCGGGCAGGGAATCCATGAACAGGTCCTGGATTTCATGGTAGTCGGATTCCTCGCCGATGATGCCGTGTCGGGAGAGGATTCTGTGGGTATAGGCATCCACCACGAAAACGGGGTGTTTCGCTGCGTAGAGGATGATGCTGTCAGCGGTTTCCGGGCCGATTCCTTTGACGGAAAGGAGGTCCTGACGGAGGGTGTCTTGGTCGGTCTGAAAAAACAGCGACAGGTCTCCATCATATTTCCGGTGGATGAGTCCCAGAAGATTTGTAAGACGCTTTGCCTTCAGGTTGTAATACCCGGAAGGACGAATTTTTTCGGCCAGAGTGTCTAGAGGAAGAGCGGAAATGGCTTCAAACGAGAGGAGGCCTTCGTTTTTCAGGGTGTCGATGGCACGGCTGACATTGGTCCAATTTGTGTTCTGGGTGAGCACAGCGCCGACCATTACCTCAAAAGGCGTGTCACCGGGCCACCAGCGCTGTGGCCCGAAGGCGTCAAAAAGGGTCTTGTAGAGAGAGAGCACTCTTTTAGTGTAACTGATCACGGGCTGAAGCTGCTAATTGACGATTTAACGCCTGACCTGTAAGCGATTACAGGTGCCGGAGATAGTCGCAAGCAGGGCGATCGACTATACTTGTGTATGTTGGGCGCCCTGATCGTGGCTAGATTCGGTGTCTGTGATCGCTTACATTTTAGTCGGAGCGGATAAAGACTACGTAAATGATAATGCAGATCGCCAGGATCCCGACTGCGGCAACGGGCAGGACTTTGCCGAGTTGGAGTTCTCCGTTTACAATAAGGTTCTGCGCATAGGGAGAGCCTGAAAAGAGCCAGATCCCACCAACAACGCCCAGAAAGGCAAAGTTGTTCACCTGTATTTTATAGACCCAATAACCGATCATTATTATGAATGGGACCAGAAAATAAGGGTTGGTAAAGAGATCTGCCACAGCCACCTCCCGGATCTGATCTATCACCTCTGTTTCGTCGATAAAATCGCTTATT
>DAOVSZ010000332.1 GCA_030627725.1 Desulfobulbaceae bacterium | reverse complement strand
GAAAGGCCGAAGGCAAGCGCGGCCCTGGCCACAAAGGTAAGGTAGGCATCGAGCTTGGGCAGCGGTTCGAGGTTTTCTCCGGCAAAACTCATCAGAAACACAAGCGCCTTCGGCATCACCACAAAAAAGGCGAATGTGACCCCGCCTGCAAACAGAAGTGTCGCCCAGAAAACGACCTTAAAGGCAAGCCTCTTCTCATGCCGGTGCAATCCCGGCGAGATATACATCCAGAGTTCATAGACCAGGACGGGAAAACTGGCAATCAGACCGACCAGGACCGCAAGCTTGATATAGGTGATAAAGGCTTCGGTAAGATTTGTATAAACAAGTCTTGCAAGCGGAGGATGGGCCTTGAACAGAGGGACCATGAAAAAGCCGGCAATCTCCTCGGCAAAGACATAGGCAACGACACTCGATATGACAATGGCGGCAAAGGAGACCACAACCCGCTGCCTGAGTTCCCGCAGGTGACTGGAAAGATTCCATGTTGATTCACTCATGAACCGGTGACGTCCTTTTCTTTATGCTCTCCTGCGGAATCATCAGCAACAAGGGTTTCGTCCACTCTACCAGCCTGCTCGTCTTTATCAGCAGGTTGACTCCCGTTCCCGATTTCATCTCCCTGCCCATCCGAATTTTCAGAGGACACGGTTTCAGAAGACTCAGGCGAGTCCGGGGGTTCTGATTCAGCGTACGCAGATGCTGCCGACTCTTCAGACCCGGGACGATCATAGGTTATGTTCTTCTCCTTCTCCCAGGGCTTGTCATCTTCAACCTCATCAAGCGACTCTTTGAAGGTACTGGCTGCTTTTTTCAACTCAAAGACCTGCTTGGCAATATTTTTCGCGAGATCCGGCAGTTTTTCCGGACCGACAACGATAAGGGCCACAGCTAAAATCAGAATGAGTTCAGGAAGACCGATTCCAAACAATGCTCACCTCGTAAAAAGTGCCAACTCGCGCTACAAGCGAGACAGGCAAAAATTCTTTTCCCTCGAAATTCGGTGTTTTTCTCAATTATCTCACAGAGGACTGCAGGGTTCATAGTAAGAGAAACAACACATTATTTACCGTTCAAATACTTTCAGAAAACAGTACGGTATTTGAATAGCAGTGTCAAGAACGTTGACTCATTGACTTTTCCCCACTCTTTGACTATCTTTGCGTTGCGATATTTTGCAGAATGAAAACCACGTAACAGCAATCAACCGTGCGAAGACAATCCGACAAGCGCTTTTCACGATCAGGAGAAAATCATGGCAAATGTAGTTATTGTTGGGACCCAATGGGGTGATGAAGGCAAAGGCAAAATCGTTGACCTGTTGACACGGCATGCGGATTATATTGTACGATTTCAGGGTGGCAATAATGCCGGACATACCCTGGTGGTTGAGGGCAAGCAGTATATCTTCCATCTCATTCCGTCCGGGATCCTGTATGAAGACAAAAAATGCATGATCGGCAACGGAGTGGTCCTGGATCCGGGCGTTCTCCTGGACGAGATGCAGGAACTTCAAGACAACGGCCTGCCGGTCACACCGAAACGGCTTATGATCAGCGAGAATACCCACCTGATCATGCCCTACCACAGGATGCTTGATGCCGGCATCGAAGCGGCAAAGAAAAAGGGGGCCAAAATCGGCACCACCGGCCGCGGCATCGGGCCATGCTATGGCGATAAGGTCCTCCGCAGAGGAATCAAAATCGGCGAACTGCTCGACGAAGACCTGTTCCGGGACAAACTCAAGGAAAATATCGAAGAGAAGAATTTTCTGCTGACAAAGCAACTCAACGCCGAACCCGCATCATTTGATGAAATCTATGGCCAATACATGCAATTTGCCGAAAAACTCTCTCCCTTTCTCGGCAATGTATCCGTGGAGCTTGACCAGGCACGAAAGGCGGGACAGAACATCCTCTTTGAGGGCGCCCAAGGAACACAGCTCGATATCGACCACGGCACCTATCCCTTTGTCACCTCCTCCAATACCGTATCAGGAAATGCCTGTATCGGTTCCGGCTTCGGCCCCTCGCATATCGATACCGTGATCGGGATTCTCAAGGCCTACACCACCCGCGTCGGTGAAGGACCCTTCCCTACGGAACTCTTTGATGAGACGGGTGACACGATCCAGAAAAAGGGCGCGGAATTCGGCGCAACCACTGGAAGAAAGCGGCGCTGCGGGTGGCTCGATGCAGTTGTTGCAAATGAAGCGGTACGCTTAAACGGCGTCAACGGGCTCGCCATCACCAAACTTGACGTCTTAAGCGGTCATGAAACGTTGAAGATTGCGAACTCCTATACGGACGGCAAAAAGGAGTATACTGCGATGCCTGGAAATATCAGGACGGTCCAGCGCCTGAAACCTGTGTACGAGGAAATTCCCGGCTGGCAGGAGGAGATCAGTCATGTCAGAAGCATTGATGACCTGCCAGGGGCTGCCCGCGATTATGTCAAAAGAATTGAAGACATCACGGAAACGCCGGTATTTATCCTCTCAGTCGGGCCCGACCGAAAGGAGACTCTGCTCCTAAAAAACCCTTTTAATCCTTAAAGCGTGACTATGCAGCAGGCGCCACGTCTAACGCCCAGATACACAG
>DAOVSZ010000090.1 GCA_030627725.1 Desulfobulbaceae bacterium | reverse complement strand
AGCTCAACAACGTCAGGACCCTCCATGGCCTCACCCAGGGATGCCGCCCCGACAAACAGGCCGGCCGCGATGAGAGTTTTTGTTAACAATTTCGATGTGTTCCGCATTTTTTCTCTCCTCATTTCGTTCGTTTGGTCTGCATTGTATTGTGGCCGTTTGAAACCTTAATATCAGGAAGGCCGCTCCACGCACAATACCGGTTTCAATTGTTCGAATTGATCTTTTAGGAATTGATCTTTTGGATAGAACGTAAAAAATAATTTCAATATCGTTTTGTAAAGAAATTTTTTTACATTAGGGTAAGCAAAAAATGTGCCGCCTGGAGAGTAAAACAGAGAGGGAGCGGGGAATAAATCGAGCGGGCCGATGTATTTTTCAGCCTGTTGGGCTCTTGTCGGGACACGAATGGATGGATTCAATAATATCAAATAACATCAATAGGTTGTATGGGTTTACGTGTGGGTTGTCCAGGGGCGGCGGCATCGCTTTTGCGCTGAGTGAAAAGGCGTTTTTTTATATTCGGGGGGAAAATATTTTTGACAATAAAAAAGAAAAAAACAAGGAAGATGTGAAAAGTGGGGCAAATAATTTATGCCCTGTTAAGCAAAAAAATGTTGAAAAAATCTACAGTATGTGTAGAGATATTTAACATATGCTAAGAAATATCGTTTTATTCATTAATAGATTGGAGTCTGAAGATTATGAGAACGGGCGCCCGGAAAAATAACATGTTGGAGAGGCATTATGGCGACAGCAAATTCTGATGTACGAATTCTGATTGTTGATGATGAGTTTTCTGTCAGGGATTCCCTGCAGGCCTGGTTTAAGGACGAGGGCTATACCGTTGATACGGCTGAAAGCGGAAAGGAGGCCCTTGCCAAGCTTACGGAGCAGGAATGGGACATCTTTTTTCTCGATCTGAAGATGCCGGGGATGACCGGACTGGAACTGCAGAAAAAAATAAGGGAAATCCGTCCGGACAGCACCATCATCATAATCACCGCCTATGCCTCTGTCGAATCGGCTGTCGAGGCCATGCATAACGGGGCCTATGACTATCTGTCAAAGCCCTTTGACCCTGATTATCTGGCTCTTCTGGTGAGAAATATTCTGGAGCGTAAAAAGCTGAAGGAAGAAACCACCTCTCTTAAAAAGGCGCTTAACGGGGTCTATACGGCAAAAGAAATTATCGGGGAGAGCGCAGGGATCAAAAAGATGATGGAGGATATAGAGGCGGTCGCGGATGTCGAGTCAACCGTGCTTATCCTTGGCGAGAGCGGGACGGGCAAGGAGCTTGTGGCCCGCGCCATCCATTCCAACAGCAGGCGCCGCTATGCTCCTATCGTCACCATCAACTGCGGCGCTCTGCCGGAAAGCATTCTGGAAAGCGAACTGTTCGGACATGAGAAGGGGGCCTTTACAGGCGCGCAGTATGCCAGAAAAGGAAAATTCGAAATGGCTGACGGCGGGACCATATTTCTTGATGAGATCGGCAATGTAAGCCCAAAAATCCAGATGGAACTCTTGCGGGTTCTGGAAGACAAGAAATTTACCCGTCTTGGAGGAAACAAGGAGATATCTGCGGATTTCAGGACGATTGCGGCCACGAACAGGAACCTCGAAGAGGCGATGCAGGAAGGGGACTTCAGAAACGATCTCTACTACCGGCTGAATGTGTTTGTGATCAAAATTCCCCCGTTGCGGGAACGTAAAACAGATATCCCGTTGCTGGCGGAGCATTTCCTGAATGTCTACACCAGGCAGATGAATAAGCCTCTGGCAGGGATCAGCAAAAAAGCGATGGATGCTCTGGTCGGCCATGAATGGCCCGGCAATGTGAGGGAATTGGAAAATGCCATCGAAAGGGCCGTGGTCATCTGCAAGGAAAGAGAAATTCAGCCCACCGATTTTCCCTTATCAGGTCGCAGCGTCGCTGAAGAGGGAATTCTGGACGATTCGTCGCTTGAAGCGATGCAGAAACAGCATATTGTAAAAGTGCTTGAGCAGACAGGATGGAATATCAGCAGGGCCGCTGTCGCGCTCCAGATCGACCGGGTCACGCTCTACAATAAGATAAATAAATACAAGCTCAAGAAAACAGCGGCGTCGAATTAAATGGAAGGAATCTCCCTGGTCCCGATCGGGGCCGTTTACCCTAACGCCGCTGATTTTCTCTTATTTTCCTTGCAGGAAATATTCAACGTTAAGTGTGAGATTCTTGAAGGACATATTCCTCTTGCGCCCCGCTTTAACGCTGACCGGCAGCAATATCACTCCACCGAAATCCTGCAGCAGCTTTTGCCTTATGTGAAAAGGAAAGGCCAACATGTCCTCGGCGTCGTTGACGTTGATCTCTATATCCCTATCCTGACATTTGTCTTTGGCGAGGCGCAACTCGGCAAAGGGTGCGCCCTCATGTCCTCCTTCCGGTTGCATCAGGAGTTTTACGGCCTGCCTGAAGATGAGAGCCTCTATCTGCAGCGTTGTGAAAAAGAGGCCGTCCATGAGCTGGGGCATACCCTGGGCCTGACCCACTGCCGGCATTTTGAATGTGTGATGCGGTATGCCAACTCGGTGGAGGACATAGATATGAAACGAAATGTCTTCTGTCCGGACTGTTCAAAATTACTGAGGATTCCGTCTCTCTGGTAAGCAAAACTCCCGCTTTTAATTTTTCACTCATCCTTTGTGCTTTCATGATTCCGGGGCAGCTGGATGGTAATGGTGGTTCCTTTTCCCAGTTCCGAATCGACACTAATCTCACCATGGTGAGACTTGATGATTTCGTATACCACCGACACCCCGATACCCATATTCACTCCTGTATCTTCTTCCTGAGACGCTGTTTTTGTGGAGTAGAACGGTTCAAACATGTGGGACCGGGTCTCCTCATCCATGCCGATACCTGTATCCTGTATGGCAATCTCAACAATGTTCTTCTCCGGCAGAAATTTGCTTATCAGAGTGATGACGCCGGATTCATTGCCGATCGCGTCACAGGCGTTCAACAGAAGGGCCACCAGCGCCTGCTTGA
Source organism: Desulfobulbaceae bacterium (assembly GCA_030627725.1). GTDB lineage: Bacteria > Desulfobacterota > Desulfobulbia > Desulfobulbales > DAOVSZ01 > DAOVSZ01. The sequence goes on along the minus strand of DAOVSZ010000090.1, from coordinate 5,943 downwards.
TCTTCTGGCTGTCACATTCCGCAAGAGGCTGTTTTTTTTCAAGTTGAAGGGTCACCTTGATGGCCAGCAGGTCGATCTGATGCTGTACGAGCCGCAGGGATTCTTGGACCAGGCTGTTGATGTCATAATTTTTAAACTGCGGCTTGGAGGGACGCGCGAACTGCAGCAGGCTTCTGACTATATCGCCGCAGCGGGCCGATTCAGTCTCAATTGTTTCAAGATATTGAATGGATTGCTCCTGCTGGGGGTCTGTGTTCCTGCGTGGAGGCGTAGTCCTTCTTTCTGTATCCGGTTTTTCGTCTTTCTCGAGTCGCTTGGTGGCCCTTTTAATCAGCAGTTTGGCATAGGTGCGGATTCCTGCCAGGGGATTGTTGATTTCATGGGCGACAATCGCCGCCAAACGGCCCAATGAGGTCATTTTTTCGGACTGGATAATACTTTCATGTGCTTTTCTCAGCTGTGCCGTCCGCTCTTCAACAAGGTCTTCCAGCGTCAGGGTCCAGTTGTGGAGTTCATCCCGGGCCTGTTTCAATTCCTTGGTCATGAAGTTAAACGATCTGGCCAGTTCACCGATTTCGTCTTTTGATCTGGCGCTGATCTGAAAGTCCAGATCGCCTGCGGCGGCTTTTTTGACTCCCTGGGTCAGGTTGCTCAGACGTCTGCGGATGAATTTGTCGACCAGCGCATAAATGAGCAGAACAATTACGGATATTCCCAGAATGGAAATTATTATGGCCATGTTTCTGGCCTTGGCGACCGTCAGAAGGGTGTCTTCCACGTCAGCTCGAATGACCATGCCGCCGATGATTTTTCTGGAGGAGCCATGGCAATGATAGCAATCCGCTTCATTGAAGATGGGCTGCATGATAATGATGTGTCTTCGTCCGTTATGTGTATCCTTGAATGATTTGCCGGGCGCCGTGCCTGTCATAAATGTTTCCTTCAGCGCCTCGAGCGGTTCAGGGTTGCTGATCGTCTCCTTCAGCGGCGTATATATTCTGTCCTTGTGTGTGGACCAGGTGATGTTCTGGTCATAATCACAGATGAAGACCTCTATCCCCTCCATCTTCCGCCGGATATCGTGTAAGACATTTTCAACCGCTTCGTTGTTGCCTATCGACATCGGATACTTGATGCCGGAATAGGTTGAGGCGGCGACATCCATGCTGAGCGTCTCCATGATTTTAATCCGGTCCTTGGTGCCTAAATATGTGATCAGGATGATTTGAACGGTCATCACTGTCGAAACACTGACGATAACGACCGTCATGATCAAGTTGGACAGGCTTTTCCGGGCAAAATGATGCATTAGTGTGCGCCGCCATGTACGAGTGGTTTATATCTGAAGGCCTTGACACGCGTTGAGATGTGGCATGTCTCACAGTCTTTTTTTGTCAGGTGCCTTTTTACGGTTGCAGTATCCTGGGTCTTGACATGCGTTCCACATGGGCCGTGACATACTTCGCAACCGGCGTTTTTCAGGTGAGGGGTCAGTTCGGGATTGATAAACCCCCCCGGTTGGCCGTAGCCGGTTGTGTGGCAGGAGTAGCATTTTTTGATCTCCTCTTCGGTCAGATGTTTCTGTTGTGTTTCAACCGCCTTAAAGGATTGGCTCTTTTTTGCGTATCTCGTGAAGTTTGTATATTCCTCCGGATGACATTCGGCGCAGGCTTCGGAGCCGACATAGAGAATGTCTGAAGCCTGTGTGTCGTCTGTCCCGAAAGAAAGGGGAGGGGTCAGCAGGAAAAGAAAGAGAATGAAGCTTGAGATCATGAGTGTATAATAAAATGGTGTTTGCAGACTGTTGGCAGGTGTTTTTCTGTCTCCTGCGCTGCTCTTGGAATTATGCATGTGGCGCCTCTCTCCCCGGGTAATTGAGCATTCACTTTTAAAGACAAGGAAATTCACGACGATTTTGTCCTTCGGCAATGAAGCGCCGGTCCACTGAGCGGAATAGCCGTAAGAAAATCTGACAATGTATATTGTGGCTTTTTCATTGATTAATTTCAACTAATTTTGATTTTTTTTGCAAAAATGGAGGTCAAGATGCGTTGCAGGGGAAAGGAATATGAGTTTGTCTCTGTGGGGAGTACTTTTTTAGTGAAAAGTGAGTTGATTATCTTTGCATGATATCGGTATGCATGGCGCAGAACTCAACCACGAGCCGTTTGCGGTCCGAAAGTTTCATCCTGAAATAGAGTGGGCTGAGCATGAGAATTTTTATCGCCTCTTTATGAGTCATTTCCGGGTCTCCTCATGAAAAAAAGTGCTGGTTTTTTTTAATTTTAAAGTTTTGCAAATTCAGTGCCATGCCTTGCTTTTTCTTTAAAAACAGCGTGATGCCGGGTTTTTCTTCACGGGGCGATAGACAGAGGCTTGGAAAGGGCCACACATCACTGTTGAAGTTTTCAACAGTGATGTGTGGGATTTCATCAGTGTTGAAAATATGATAACCTCATAAAAAGTCGTGTCTGTTATTGTGCCAGACGGACACTATCTGAACCTGATGCTGATGCCGCTCCTCATGCCGGGATACCCCCTCTTATGTCCGCGGTGATGCGGGCGGTACTGGCGGGAGAATTTCCGATGTTTCGAGCGGTGCTTGGCAAAATGAAACGGGATGTGTGAGTGAGTGACGGTCCGGTTGATGATAACGGTCCGGCGTGTGTCAAAAGGGGAGTCTCCCCGCAGCACCCACTCTCCGTTTTCACGACAGACCGCGCCGTAGGTCCTTTCCGCTCTGCCGCCAATGGTTGCCAGGATTTCAGCGGTCCTGCATTCGCCGTCATCTGAGCGGCGCCGGTATGGCTCAACAATTCGCATGGTACGGACCGGTGTGTAGTACTGCTTATCAATTTCATTGCCGACCATGTATCCCAGAACTCCTCCCACGGCAGTTCCGATGAGCGTTGATTCCGTATCCCTGCCGATTGCCTGGCCGAGAAGAGCCCCTCCGGCTGCGCCGCGAAAGGCGCTTAGGCCCGCAATGGTCTCGCTGTAGGCAGGTGTGCATGAGATGGCTGCCAGAACAAATAGGATTGCAAGTACAAATCGTTTTTTCATTTTACTCCTCCTTTTGTCTGATTGTCTGAAAAAATTTTATGTGGTGTGGAGCTTCCGCCTTTTCTTTAATATACGGCAGAAAGAAGAGGAAAGTCAGTGGACATAGGGCGGCATAAGGGTCGATGTCACCCGATATCGTGTGGATGTATAAGGGCTCAAGTAAAAATAAGGGTAAAAAGGCGGTGACGGCAGGGTCTACTCCTTCAACTATTTATGAAGACGAATTCTCAATTTGAATCTGAAAGTATTTCATGGTATAATATTAAGTTATGTATTAAAAGCTTTTGTGCAGGGCTGGTTCGGCTACGGCTTTTGCGAAGATAATTCCGCTGATTTCTCTTCTTAAAAAAACATCCCCCCAAAAAAAATCCCAAACGAGAAAGAGTGGCATGTCTCATTGCCGGGGCGTGGTGAGTTCCGGCATGGATGAACCAGGCAACGCATTAATTTCAATAGGATATTATGGCAGAATACCGTTTTCTTCTTGTAGAAGACCAGGAGAGTGTCCGCAAGTCTCTTGTCGCAATGCTTGATTCGTTTGACGTTGACATTATAGAGGCGTCAAACGGCAAAGAGGGAGTGGAGGTCCTTGCAAAGGACCCTGCATTCGACCTGATCATCACTGATATTGATATGCCCCAGATGGATGGCATTGAGTTCTGTACCTGGCTGAAGGCAGAGTCTGTCACCCAGGCGATCCCTATTATCATTGTCAGTTCCTTTGATTCTGATATTGAGATCGACCGCGGTTTTCAGGTGGGCGCTTCGGCATACGTCTCTAAGGGTGAGGTCAAGGAATTGCTCCCGGAGACGGTTACAAATATTCTTTCGGAATCCACCTTTCGTCGTTCTCAACGAGTTCTTGTTGTTGATGATTCCGCCTTGATCCGGAAGGTGCTGCTGGATGCATTGCTTCAGGATGGTTTTCAGGTGGTGACGGCAGAGCATGGAAAACATGCCCTGGATGTGCTCCATGAGACAGATGTTGATCTTATCTTGAGTGACATCATGATGCCGAAGATGGACGGGTATGCTTTGTGTGAAGCGGTCAAAAAAGATCCTCGCCTGGCCCCGATCCCATTTATTGCCATGAGCGTGAAAGAGAAACGCCGACACATGAAAAAGAGCATTCAGCGGGGCGCTGCCGCCTATATCGTCAAGCCGTTCCGGATTGACGAGCTGATTATTCTGATTGAAAGAATCCTGTCCGACCAGTTCCTCCTGCTCTTGAAAGAAAAAGAGAACCTGACCATGGAGCGTGACATGATCCTTGCCGGGATCACGAGTCTTATCAATGCGCTGGAGGCGAGAGACTCGTATACCAAGGGGCATTCTGAGTCTGTTGCCACTATAGTCACCGGGATGGCGGAGTTGGGCGGGATGGACCAAAAGAAGATCGAGCGGTTGACCTTTGGCGCCCGGCTCCATGATATCGGAAAAATCGGCGTCCCGGACGCCTTGCTTTTTAAACGTGGAAAATTGACCAAGGATGAGTACGACCAGATCAAGCTCCATTCGGAGATGGGCAGCAATATCCTGGCGCCGATCCCCAGCCTGGCCGATGTTCTGCCGCTTGTCATGCATCATCATGAGCGGTTTGACGGCCGGGGATATCCTCATGGATTAAAGGGCGAGGAGATTCCGCTCTGGGCCAGGATGACCGCTGTGGCAGACACCTTTGATGCGATGAGCAGTGACCGGCCCTATAGAAAAGGGTTGGAGTTTGAGGAGATCGTGATGGTCATCAAGGATGTTCGAGGCAGCCAACTCTGTCCGGACTGCGTTGACCTGTTTTTGAAATGGACCCTGGCAAACGGGTTTCCGGTGCAGCATCCACGCGGCCTTCATTTTGATCCTTCGTAACAGATCTCCCCCCGCCCTGCTGGTCCGCGACCTCTTTTCCACCATTTTATTGACTTTGTGGCTCTGTATTTGTTACTTTCATGAGAGTTGGTAAAAAAAACTCTTCAGAGGTCCGGTCACGTGGAAAACAATGATCTGCTCAAAAAAATCCCTCTCTTCTCCTGTCTGAATGACGAGGAATTTGCCCATCTTACCCGTGTTGCGATTAAAAAGAGTTTCCTGAAAAATACGGTCCTCTTAAGCGAAGGAGATATTACAAACTCCCTGTATGTTATTCAGAGCGGCAAGGTGAAGACCCTGATCAATGACGAGAACGGCAAGGAGATTATCCTTTCGATTTTCGGGCCTGGCGATTATTTCGGAGAGATGGCTTTTATTGACGGTGAGCCAAGATCCGCAAGTATTGAAACGAAAGAACAGACAAAGCTGTGGATTTTTTCGCGGAATGATCTGAAGGGGATTCTGGTCGAAGAGCCTGATATCGTGTTTAATCTGCTGCGGGGGCTGATCGAAAGACTCAGAGACACCAACAGGAAGGTTGAAAGTCTTGCATTTATGGATGTCTACGGACGAGTGGCGCGGCTTCTTGTTGATTCGGCAAAGGGGGTGGATGGCAGGCAGGTTGTTGAAGAGAAGCTGACCCATCAGGAGATAGCCAATATGATCGGTTCCTCAAGGGAGATGGTCAGCCGAATATTGAAGGAACTTATCAACGGCGGGTATATCTCAGTCGCGAAAAAGCAGATTACGCTCAATAAAGCGCTTCCATACGCTTTTTAACAAGGGAGTTTTGGAAGGCAAAAAAAGGGGCGGCACATGTGCCGCCCCTTTTTTTGTGAAACAGGACCTGGTTATTTTATGACAACAGATCCCATGTTTGCTTCGCTGCCGATCCCTGCTGCAACGTTGGCTGAGCCCTTGACGTTGGATTTGTTAACGACCACGCCCTTGACAGTGGCGTTTTTGATCTGAATTGATCCCATGTTTGCGGTATTCCCGATTCCTGCGGCAACGTTT
>DAOVSZ010000035.1 GCA_030627725.1 Desulfobulbaceae bacterium | reverse complement strand
CCATCTGCACACGATCAGGCCTTCTCGCATAGCCAACTATAGCTCGTCAGCCTGCTTGTGCACATCTGAAGCACTGCTGAACAGTTACGGGATGGAGTTTAGGCCACGTTTGTTGCTCCACCAGAATAGTTACTATCAGACTTTATAAAAAAGAATGTTTTCAGCCGTCTGCTCTATAGTTTTTGTAAATATTCTGATACAATAACACGTATGGCGTGTAAGATGTGGTGCGAAGCATGACAGTGGAGATAATTGGCATTCTGGCAGGCGGTCTCGGGCTTTTTCTACTCGGAATGCGGCTCATGACCGATGGCCTGAAATATGCCGCCGGCAACTCTCTTCGCGCCATCCTTTCAAGTTCTACCAGCACTCGTCTCCGCGGCATCGCCTCCGGCGCCTTTATCACCTCCCTTGTTCAGTCCTCAAGCGCGGTAACCGTTGCAACAATCGGTTTTGTCAATGCCGGTCTTCTTGATCTTTCGCAGGCAGTTGCCGTTGTGTACGGGACCAATATCGGGACCACGATGACAGGGTGGCTGGTCTCGCTGGCCGGGTTTCATGTCAACATCAAGGCCTTTGCCTTGCCTGCCATCGGAATCGGTATGTTCATGCGTGTCTTCGGCCATCAGGGGAAGCGGGGTGCGTTCGGAGATGTCCTCGCCGGATTCGGCATTTTTTTTGTCGGGATTGATATCCTCAAGACAGGCTTTGAAGGTCTTGAGAAAAGTATCCCGGTTGCCTCCCTTGCCGGAGAGGGGATTGTTGTTGTTCTCCTCTTTGTCGGGATCGGTTTTCTGCTTACCTGTCTGATGCAGTCCTCCAGCGCCGCGATTGCCATCATCCTCACCGCTGCGGTCGGCGGCGTGATTCCTCTTTATGATGCTGCCGCGGTGGTCATCGGCGCTAACGTCGGGACGACATCAACCGCCGCTCTCGCTGTGTTCGGCGCTACTCCGAATGCAAAACGCCTTGCGGGCGCGCATGTGATCTTTAACCTGGTGACAGGTGGTGTCGCCCTTCTGCTGCTGCCGGTACTGCTCCCCTTGTTGATCTCTTTGCAAGAATTGCTTGGATTTGAAAATTCGATTGCAACAATACTGGCGTTGTTTCATACTACTTTTAATCTCCTTGGGGTTCTGATTCTCTATCCACTGACCGGAACGCTCGTTGCCTTTCTGCAGAAACGTCACCGGACCGTTGAGGAAGACGAGGCGGTCCCAAAACATCTGGATTGGACAATCGCGTCAACACCGGCCCTGGCGATGCATGCCATGACAATGGAGTTGAAACGGATCGGCGTCATTGCCAGGCGGATGGCGGCAGGCGCCATCAGTCAGGAGACAGGCCCCTGTCCCTCTCATGCGGCAGACAGGAATGTTATTGAAAAATTGATCGCTGCGGTCGGAGAATTCGGCAATGTCATGCAGCGCGGCAACCTGCCGGAAGAACTGGATAACCAGTTGCCGAATGCGTTCCGGGTCTCGGGATATTATATGGATATTGCCGAACTTTCCTATGTTGCCGCCAAGATTCAGACCAGTGTCCGTGAAATTGAGAACTTGCCGGAACTTTCCGGCGATATCTTTACGTATAAAAATGATATAATAAAATATTTGAAAAAAGCAGACACTGACCACGAACAGTATTCGGCAGCCGAATGCAGAGAGGACCTGGAAAGACTGAAAGATGAATACCGTCATCTGAAGGCACGATTGCTGCGCGTTGCCAGCCGCAAACAGTTAAGGGTCGGACAACTGGTCCATTATCTGGATTTTATCGCCTACATCCGCCGCATAGCCGAGCAGGCTGAAAAAGGGGCGCGTTACCTGGCAGGCATGGCCGAGCTGGAAGATGTTCCGATGGAAGCCGAAGACTTGATAAGACAGAGATAATAAGGAGAATAAAGATGCCTTTGTCGAATATCCCGCAGGAATCAAGAAAATTTGAGATTCAGACCTATGAAAAACCCCAAAAAAATCCTAAAGAATTGAGCCGGACTCATGTTCCCTTTACCGGGGCGCCGCAGAAACATCCCTATGATCCTGAAAAGATCATTCTTGTGCCGGATCCGTTCAGCAGCAGCACTTTTTACTATGAGTTCAGGGGAGATGACATCTCGCATGCCGAAGAAGTCTCGAATATTGTTAATATCGATGGTGAGACAGTCGTGATGGCAAGAATATGGGTGAAAAAGATGACTATTGCTATGCGCTGTACGCCATTTCTGGTTGAAGATATGAGTCGCTGAATGAATTTTCAGGGCCATTTAGAATGCGTTTACCGGATGCTCAAGCAAGAACCCCTGGTCTTTCTTCTTGGCGGGGTGCTTCTGCAGTTTTTGATTCCCCTGACATTGGGGATCCTGTCCGGGCCGTTTCTGGGCGCATATATGTTGATGTTCGTCTTTTTTCTGCGCGACGGCAAGCGGCCGGTGTTTAACGACCTCTTTTCCGGCCTGCAGCGTTTTGGTGAACTTTTCCCCTTTTTCTTTTTGTCCCTCTTGATCATGGCCGGTTTTTTGTTTTTCATCGTGCCCGGCATATTTTTTATGACATGGTGGCTCTATGCCCTGGTCCTGATGGCGGATAAAAGGATGACGCTCGGAGATGCCATGCGGCGGAGCAAGATGAAAGTGGATGAAAAGGGGTTTTTCATGCACATGGTTTTTCTCTTCATGATAGCAGTCGTGCCGGCAATGCTTATCAATATCGCTGCCGCTGTTGTCCCGTTTTTCAGCATCCTGCACTTGTTAGTAATGCCTTTACAGTGCGGATGCCTGGCAAGCCGCTATCTGGAGCAGTTTGAGGGAATCGATCCGGGTGATCTGCTTACTTCTTCTCTTCCGTCTCAGGAGAAGATATCTGAAAGGTGATCATATGCTTTGGATGCGGGATCATCAGGACACGCTTATGCCTCTACGTGCTTTAAAAAGAATTGATTGCCTTATCAGTAACTATTACAGTAAGTTGTAAATGTGTTTGCTGACTGACTTCCTTGAATATACACTGGAGAGAGTTCATTGTTCAAAGGTCGAAAGATAAGAAAACTGCTTGAGCAGTACAACGCTGTTGGAAGCCCCGAAGGGGACAAGGAGCGCTTTACGGAACTTGGAGATTACGGTCATTCCGTTATTCCCTATGTTATTGAAGCGTTTCAGCAGCGAAAACTTACCTCTCAGAAGGCTGCAACGCTTTTAGACAAGGTATGTGACGACTCCTGTCTCAAGATAATGCTCCCCTTGCTTGGCGATCCCTATGACGAGGTCCGCCGGGTTGCCAAGGAAATGATTATTGCCCGCTGGCGGAAAACAGCGTCTGTTCATCTGATTGAATATCTTGATGAGTCGGATATCTATTTAAGAAATAACGCTGTTGAACTGCTCTCTTTATTTCGTGATGCCGCCTGCGAGAGCACTCTGATCAGTATGTTCAATGGCGCCAAGCCTGACCTGAAAAAGACCATCATCAAGATCGTCAGTAACTTCGGGACCACAGCCGGGACCAGACTCTCCATCAGTGCGCTCAACGATCCGGACTGGCAGGTATGCGTGGCTGCGGTGAAATGTCTTGGGGGCATCAAGGCGCAGGAAAGCGTAGAGCCGCTCATGGAAAAACTTCATGATAATGAGCTGCAGGTGAAAAGATACGCCCTTGATGCTCTGATTGCTATCGCTGATAAACGGACCATGCCGCTCATGCTGGAACTCTTGAAGGATGATGATATGCTGATCCGTCAGAAGGCCATGGATTGTCTTATCAATATTGGTGATTCCACTGTTGTTTCCGATCTTGTCAAGCTGCTGCGGGATGATGACGTCAATGTCAGGAGATCTTCTGTTGAAGTCTTGAGAAATTTAAAGGACCCGAAAGTAACTTCGGCCCTCATAAAGGCGATCAAGGATTCCGACTGGTGGGTCAGGCAGATTGCCACCGATACCTTGACTGAACTGGAGGATGATAATATCTCCAGAAGCTTTATCAGGATGTGTGCGGACAAGGATGAAAATATCCGGCGATGCGCGGTTGAGTTCTTTAACAATATGACAACTCCTCTGGCCTTTGACGCGCTCATCGGTCTGCTGCATGATCCGGACTGGTGGGTACGTGCAAAGGCGGCAACCGCGCTTGGAAAACTTGGCGATAAGCGGGCCGTGCCACCGCTTCTTGAGATGGCAAAGGATGGAGAGATCAACAGGGTCATTCCAAAGGTCCTTGTTGCAATTGATGAGACTGAGGCGGTCGGATATCTGCGGCGATTTCTTGCAGGCGGCATGAAGCTGTTGAAGATAGCTTCCATGCGGGCCTTGGCGAAACTCAAAGACATAGAATCTCTGGAAGCCCTCAAAAAACTTCTTGGCGATCCGGATGAAGATGTGAGGAACGAAGCGGTCAGCGCCCTGAAGACCATGACTGGAAAAATATTTAAACCGGCAGCTGTCGAGCCCTCCGGGCAAGTCGGGTTGCAGGAACTCTTAGCGCCTGGGACCACCGTTGCCGAGGCGATCGTGGTCATTGATGTGTGCAACTCGACCGATATCACCTCGCGCTATGGAGACGCCCATGCATTAAAGCTTATGCACAAACTTTCCAGCGTGGTCTCTCCGGTTGCCAAGAGGGAAGATGCGCTTTTTAACAAAGGAACCGGCGATGGTCATCTGATAACCTTTCCGAAAGTGGAAAATGCCGTGCGTTTTTCGACAGATGTCCTTCACGAGATGGAAACGGTCAATAAACAGGAAGAGGAAAGCGGCAGGATCAATCTTCGTTTTGCCATTCATTTCGGCGAGGCCAAGGTGGATGAGAACGGAGATCGTCTGGGTGCGGCCATCAGTATGACTTTTCGGGTGGAGGGGGTGAAACCTGAAGGCCTCATCGATCTGGAAGGCGGCATGCAGCCGGATGAGATGCCGCTTGACAACAGGATTTTTATTACTGAGAACATCGAAAAGGAAATTCGGGAGATGGAAGGCCTCAATGCAAGGGTCGTAGGCCTTTTCGAACTCAAGGGCATTACCGGTCTTCACAGAATTTTTCAATTAACGAGGTAACCGTTCATCGGGGCTACAGAGTTACGGAAACCTTCGTCCTGTAAGCGTTTATCAGTGCCTTAGATTCGTTTGTTTGGGCCTTTGAACTATAGCTCCTCTATGTGAGAAGGGCAAAACGGACGAAGATGAGGTGCTGGTGAACGCTTACTTAACGAGAGCGCATTGATTGAGGGGAAGCATGAATCAGGAAAAAAGTACTTCATTCACCAGGATCAAGCATATGTTAAGTGAAATTCCTTTTTTTGAGGATTTCACCAAAACTGAGATGGATGCCTTTTCCAGATATTTGAGCTTACGGTTTTTCCCGGCCCATACAGCTATTTTTGAGAGAGGAGATATCGGTGACTACCTGTTTTTTGTTATGGCCGGCATGGTTGAGGTCCGGATCGAGGCATCTGATCTGAAACAGTTTATCATCGCAAGTTTTGGTCCTGGGAGTTGTGTCGGTGAGATGTCTATCATGGATAACTATCCCCGCTCTGCCACTGTATTCGTCACCGAGCCCTCTGAACTCCTGATGATTTCAAGGGCGCGGTTCGAGACAATCTGTGACGATCATCCCAAGCTGGGTCTGAAATTCTTACGAGGTGTGGCCAGGAATCTCAGTATGCGGCTCAGGAAGACAAACGGCAGGTTTGCCGATATAGCGTAATGAGTTGTCAGGCCCCCTGACCCCTGACCCCTGATCCCTGACCCCTGATCCCTCAATCACTCTTCTCCCAGATCGTCTGTCACATGGATCTGTTCCAGCATCTCCGGTGGAAATTGCTTTCTGATTTTCTTTACCGTGGTCAGGATCCGATTTCCAGGATAGTCGTCGTGCGTCTGTTCGGTTTTGTCGGCGTAAGCAATGGTGACGAATTTTTTCTTCCTGATGGTGAATCTATGGCTCCAGTTGATCTCGATAGTTTCAGGGGCCTCTACGATCTCAACCTCAATTTTTTCACCACCAGCTGCCACCTGAACTGCATCCATTGCCGAAATCTCGAGCAGCCAGCCGTCTCCGGCATCGGTTGAGAAAAAGATAAAGACGCCAATGGTGTTAAATGTGTTGCGTTTGTCAATCGCTGCCTGCTGGAGTTTTTCCACTTCATTGTTGAGAGATACCTGTTGGCCTTCCTGCGGAGGCGTTGCAGGTTGAGCTTTTTGTTCTTTTCCCAGGCAGCATTTTTTATATTTGATGCCGCTGCCGCAGAAGCATGGGTCGTTTCTTCCTATCTTTGTCATTATGTTTTCTCCATAATTCCCGGTGCGCGGGAGAATTTTTTTGATGTTGTATCCAGAGTGGAATGAGCTCTAAATAGTGTCTGTCCAGAAATGGTCTTTTCGCCGAATCTCTGCGTCTTGCTCAAAAAATAATGCTCAGAATATCACACATATGCCTGCGCTTATTTTTTTCGCAGTCCTTGATCTTCAACGAAAATCCTCATTTCTGGACAGACACTAAATAACAAAAGTTATCTGTATAAGCAAGTGCGCCTAGGAAAAATTGCTGCAATTTTATCGAGCGGCTTGCTTTTCTTTGCGGTCCGGCGCGGATGCAGGGGCCATCTTTACGATTTTAGACTGATCACAGTAATATTCCACCAGTTTTGAGAAGAGTCCGTCTTTGCCGCTGTAAATCCTGTTGTTGCTGTTAAGAATCTGCTCCAGGGCCTCTTCGTAACCGTCAACACCGATTATGTATCTGTAGATGTAGTCACGGTTGTATTTTTTGTTCAGCAGGTGTTCCATGTACCTGTTGACATTTGCCCAGTAAACATGGTTGTTCCTGAAATGAATGTTGGTCCTCTTGGCATTTTCAATTTTTCTGTCCATCATGTCCCGTAACTCTTTTTGAAACAGATAGTCATAGATTCGACCGGCGATTTTCACCGGCCCCTGGTCCGACGTGCCGACGCTCTTGTACCCTCCGGTGTTGGTTGTGACAGCCACAATCATGGTCATCGTCTGGTTGTCGTGAGCTGTGCGGTCCTGATAGGGATTAAAGTGACTGACAAAGAGGGAGCTTTTGTTCTCCGGCGCGGTGCCGGTCTTACCGGAAACCAGGTTCTTGTGATATTTGAATTCGGTCTTCATGCTTGCGCCTGTGCCGCGGTTGCAGACCTCGTAGAGCGCCAGCAGTTCATTTTCCCGCTCTTTTTTTGCATCAAAAAGATGTATCGGTTTTATATCCGGGTCCCTCCTCCGTTCATAGACAGGCTCGCCGTTAATAAGAATGCGTTTTACAAACGAGGGGGCCCTGTATTTGCCATCCAGAAAGGCATTGTAGATACCCAGCCATTGCTGGACCGGCACGTTGGAGGCGCCGATGCCGAACGGCCAGTATCTGGCATCCTCTCTGTTATACTCCAGACCGATTTCGTCAAAACCGATAAGCATGGCATTTCTGATTATTCTGTTGCTGTACAATCGGGCAAAGATGGTGTTGACGGACTGGACCTGCGCCTCAAGAAGCGAGTAGTTACGGCCTAGATACCTGTTTTTGCCGGTGCCGGGCTTTTCATAGTTGTACCAGTTTCTGGGCAGCCATATCTTCTTGCCGACGCTGTCAACATATTTGTATTCGAGCGGTTTGTCGACATAGGTGGCCTGCAGGTCGGTATTCTGGGTGACCATTGTATAATAGGCAATGATGGGCTTGATGGTCGAAGATGGGGGTGTCTTTGCCTTTTTGTTCATCAGGTCGATGATGATATTTTTTTCTCTTGCTACATCGCTTTGTTCCGTTTCTTTTCCTGGTCCGTTGCTGTCCGACCCTCTGAGAAATTCTTTCCCTCCTACATAGGCGATGATCTCTCCCTGACGATTGACAATGGCGGCGCCGACATTAATATGCCGGTACAAATAGTCCATGAATCCGTCAAAATCGATATAGGGTGGAAAAGGGCTTCGTTTCTGATATCGTTCCAGGTCCTTTTCCCAGGTTTTTATATTCCTTGCCCGAAGGATATTTCTGTACTTATTGCTTTGCAGAAATTCCGAGATGATTTCTTTCATTTTTTCAACCAGGGCGAGATCGACACCTGTTTCAATCACCACGTCTCCCCGTTCATCCAGAATCAACTGGGGGCCGGTGATAATTCTGCCGTTAATATTGTAGTTGCGCGAGCAGACTTCCTTGATGACGTTCCATGATGTCCATTCTTCCTCACCGTACAGGGGCGATCGGAAATCACGAAAGCCGATTCTCCGGATCGACTCCTCGCTGTCCAGTTTCCAGGCAAGAAACTCTTCTTCCGTAATATCCCGGAGATCACGCAGGTAGAGAAGAGCGAGATTCACCTTGTTAATAGCCTCTTTGGCGTGAAAGAGTTTTTTCTCCGTCAACTCATTAAAATTTTTCCCGTTCACGATCTCGTAGAATGCAAGCTGTCGGTAGTGGTTCGGAATAAAGGCGCTGATGGTAACCAGTTGCTGCATATCGAGTTCATTCAGTTCTTTCTTAAAGTAGTTGCGGGCAGCAGCCGGGAAGCCATAGATATTGCTGCCGACCGGAACGGTATTGATATAGAAATCGAGGTTTTTTGCCTTGCCGAATTTGGAAACCATCATGTAGGCGATGATGATCTCTTCCAGTTTGTTGGCAATGGTCCTCTCCTCGTTCCCCAGGATTTTTTTCGCATTCTGCATGACTATGGTGCTCGCGCCTCTGGGCTTGCCGAACAGGGTGTCCTTGACCGCTCCCAACAGGTTTATCCAGCTGACGCCAGGATGGACGAGAAAGGTGTTCACATGCCAGGGGTTATGCTTATGCGGCAGGAGATAATGGTCTTCACAGGCAAGAATGGCCTTGCGCACATTTTCCGGGATCTGCTTTGTCACCTGCCTTTTTCCGTAGGATTTAATGATTGTACCGCTGGAATCGACGATTTTGGCGGAGTGGGCATAGGTCTCCAGTGTCTCTGGAATTCGCTGGACCGGTGAAGTGTCATAGACTGCTCTCGCAACAATCACTTCGATAATGTGCTGGGTGGGGCCTGGGATATAATTGATGACGAAAAGAACGAGAACGACAAGCCCTCCCCACTTGAAGACTTTGGGCGCCCAGTAGGACAACCAGAAGAGCATTCTATAGGTCGCGCTGTCCCAGGGGAAGATCATCTTCTTATTTGGATTGTTTTCAAGCGCCTTGAGATATCTATTATAGGCCCGTTCAAGGCTTTTGCTCTTTTTGAGTTTTTTGGAGATGCTTTTCTCAGTGAGGTTTTTGTCGAAATCCTTGCCTGAAAAAATGTGCTGGAAGGTTTTATACTTGATGGCCTGCTGCTTCAGGTCCTGTTTTTCCTGCTTGCTGCCAGGAGACGCCTTGGTGCTGTCAGGTGCATCATTATCTGGTGGGGTATTTTCGTTCACAGGATTTTGAATTCTGGAGTATAATAAGTTAGTTGGTTAATGATACTCATTTAACTTACTATAAAACGAGTGAGACGGGGAGGTTTTTCCATTATTACGGCATAATTTGAGGTTAATTATTGAAGGAAATCCATCTGTTGCCCGATAGTTATAAGAAATGATCTAGGTTTTTTAGGTTTGGAGGTTCAAAGTTCAAAGTTCAGGGATCAGGGGTCAGGGTCCATGATTGTTTCTGACGTTATTTGAGGTACATCTGATGTTGTTTCAATGTAAATGCGGTTTTTCCAAAGAGGTCAGTGATCAGCATAAGGGCAAAAAGGCAGCGTGCCCGGTGTGCAGGTCTGCAGTTGTTGTCGGGGAGACTGATGACGGAAGAGAAGCTGGAATGACCCGGACGAAGGAAAGCGCTGCGGTCTTTCATTGTTCCGTCTGCGGCTTTCATAAGGACGCGCCATCCACGTATTTAGGTCGCACAGGCGCTTGTCCGAAATGCAATGCCAGGGTGACGGTCTCATGGCGTCCCATGCTGCAGCCGGACCCTCGAAGCCTTAACAGAGAGCATATGGTCGATATCGGACCTGATGGTTTGATGTCCCGATTTGTGCGCGTATTCCATTCCATCCCCAGGACGGTATTGTATCTCATTCCTTTATGCTTTCTGACCGTATTCGGCGCTTATTTTCTCTTTAACATCGAAACAGAGTTCCTTTTTGCCACTGATATGCCCGGTGGCGACACATCGGCAATTGCCATAAATGCAGCAAATCCGGATGATAAGGATTATTCCAGACTGGTCGATCTTGATGCCGTTCTGCAGACGACAAAGGACCTGCGTGGGAAAGACTTGAGCGGGCTTGTCCTTTCCGGCATGGATCTGCGCGGGGTCATTCTCAGTAAGGCGAATCTTGAAGGAACAGACTTAAGTAAATCCGACCTGCGCGGCGCAGATTTAAGCGGGGCCAATCTGCGTCGGGCAAACCTGATGTTTTCCGATTTTTCAAATGCCAACCTGCATGGGGCAATACTTGTTGAGAGCAGGCTTGTCAGGGCCGATCTGACAAAGGCGGACCTTGGTGGCGCGAAGATGAGCGATGCCGACCTGACTAAGGCCAACCTCTCCAGGGCAATCCTGAAAAAGACCGATCTTTCCGGAGCTATACTGACTGAGGCGGACTTGATGCATTGCGACGCCCGGTCCGCGAACTTTAAGAAGGCGAATCTGTCCATGACCAATCTCAGCGATGCGGATTTCAGTCATGCGGATTTGAGTCAGACAAATCTGAAGACGGCAAATCTGCACAATGCTGATTTTTCTTCCGCTCTCCTTACCGGGACTGATCTTTCCGGAGCAAGACTGTCTACAGTGAGACTCCGGAAAGCGCAGATGTCCGGCGCCTGCCTCTATGGCGCCGATCTTTTTGAAGCGGACCTGGTCCGGGCGAATCTCACCGAGGCTGACTTAACCTATGTTAAGGCCGTAGAAGCGGACATGGCCGGCGCTATTTTCTATCATGCAAATCTGCATGGGGCTGATTTGCGGAAATCGAATATGAAATATGTTGATCTGCGCAAGGCGAATATGACCAAGGTCGATCTTTCAGGCGCTAACCTGACCAGTTCGAATCTTGGTGAGGCCAATCTGACCAGCGCCAAGATGAATAAAACAACGTTGCGGCAAGCAAACCTTGCCAGGGCAAACCTGACCAGGGCCCTTATGCAGGAGGCGGACATCTCCTCGGGCGCGACCCTCATGCAGGCAAACTTGACGGGCTGTGTTCTGAAACATGCCAACCTGAAAAACGCTGATCTCTCCAAGGCCAACCTGACCGGGGCTGACCTGCGTGAGGCGAATCTTTCCAAGGCAAAGCTGAACCATGCATATTTGAACGAGGCCGATCTGACCAAGGCAGACCTGACGAATGCAGACTTAAGCAATGCGGACCTCAAGGGCGCGATCCTGACCGGTGTGAATCTTACCACTACAAACAGCCTGGGATTGGAAAATATCCGTTTTTCCGTGTTGCGTGACGTGAAAATGACCCGGTTTGACTTGAGAAATGCCAACCTGATCAATGCGAACCTTGCCTATGCTGATTTGAGCAATGTCGATCTTGCTAATGCCGACCTGACCAATGCCGACCTGTCAAAGGCCAATCTGAACGATGCTGATCTGCGGTGGGTCAATTTCACTGACGCAAATCTGGCCGGGGCAAAGTTGAACCGCGCGAACTTAAACGATGCGGACCTGAACCGGACGAACCTTGATAAGACGGATGTGACCGACAGTAAGATGTACAATGTGAAAAACATCGAGAAGGCGAAAAACCTTAATACATGTATCGGGTTCAAGGACCTTGCCGTTATTGAGACGATGCGTGCGGCGATGCATGCGGATGCGGACAGGGAAGCTGATGTCTCTGAGGTGCCTGCAGCGTTCAAGAAGATCAAGGACGTCAAGGTGTGGGGCGTAAAGATTGAGGGCTACGGCCTGGTACGTGAGTCATTTGAAGGGGCGTCCGATCTTACCAAGGCCTATGAGGGGTTGAGCGAGGTGGAAGCGAATCTCTTAAAGTACCGAATGCTTGCTGACGGCAAAAAAGGCATCCCGGGGAAATCAGGCACGACCATGGGGGTCCTCTTTTCAGTGAATTTTATTCCAGGCAATGTTGAACTGCCGGTGGAGATAAAATGGATATCGCCGGACCGGAAGATTGTCCGTTCCGAGATGGAGAGTATACAATATGAAAAGCGTCGGATGGCAATCTGTCAGTTCCCGGAGCAGACGCAATCAACGCTTGGCAACTGGACGGTGGAGTTCTTTTATCAGGATGAGCTGATCGGTGAGCATAAGATCATGGTCATGGCGCCTGAACGATACGAGGCGATGATGCGCCTGGAAAAAAAGACGATTCTTTGACGACACTAAAAATGAGGAGGCTTAAACTTCAACTTTCTCTTTTTTATTTCTTCCTTAGATTTTGAGCTTCAGCCTCAATCTCCAACATATCCTTCCTGGCCTGCTCCAATATTATCTTCAGGGTATTCTCCGCGGTTGAGGGAAGGTGATCGAAATGCCAGACCGCCCGGAGAATTTTTATTGCACCATTTTCATGCCAGGAACGGGCCTTGAGGCGCAGCAGGCTCGCCTCAATGTCTCTCACGAGGACATTGCCGTAATTCTCCGGGAAACAGACGGTCAGCTGAGAGCCCTGTAAAAGGTTCGGAGGGGAGTCCTGGCAAAGGAGTTCACACAGCACGCCTTTTTGGCTGATATTAACCACTTTGGCGGTAAACTGTGCCTCGGCAATCTCTATGTTAAGGGAGGTGCCGGAAATTACATATCGAGCATGGACCCTGGCTTCCCGCGGATCAACGGCCAGACAAATCTGCTCTTTCACCTGCAGCGCTGTGCAGGGTATGGGCAATACATACTCGATACCGCGATCGGCCAGCATCGCAACTTTCCGGTCATTGTAAGAAGCGGTCATCAATATGAAGGCACAGTCACTGTTTATAGTGCTTTCACGCATCCTCTCGAAAACATCCTCGCCATTCATGGCCTCCATCTCTCTCCCGCAAAGGACAATGTCATATTGATAACTTTCAAGTAAGGCGACTCCTTTGTCGGCACTCTCGGCTATGTCCGCAATAGCTTCACTGAATTCGGTTTCGATATAACTCTGTACAATCATTCTGGCTATTTTGCTGTCATGAATCAACAGAATGTTCATTAGGCTTGACCCTCGATATTGAAATTTTGAGAAGAGATCATCCTTGGCGTTTTTATTCTTACTCCTATAATTTTCGTATTTGTGTTCAGCGAAAGTCAAGAAAAAGATTAATTGTTTGCTCTGAAAATCAAAATCACCCGCCGTAATATGTTTTCACCAGGTCCTCTCCAAGTTTTTTAAGGGCGGAAACGGTGTCTGTGTCATCCTCCAGGGTGTTGATGCCGACACTTTCCACCGTGGCATCCGGGCCGTAGATCATCTTCAGGCCGGAGACCTGGCACTGGATGCCTGAGCTGCATTTCACACAAGGCACGTTTCCTGAGATGGTGACCCCGCCGACAAATTTCATTCCTTCTTCCATCATATAGTACTGAACGGCGGAAAGCCCGCTTTCACAGGCTGGGGGCATCCCTTCTTTTCCGGGTGGAATGGCACAGGTGATAATTGCTGCTCCCGGCTTTCCAGCCATCAGGCCGTGACGGTGGTGAAGAGGGTAGAGCCGCTCAATAAAGGCCTTGGTCCTGCTGTCTATGGTAGAGTATGGGGTATAGCCGCCAATGATGATGATATCTGCCTTATAGGCCTTTTCAGCAAGCATGACGCCGTCGTCCTTGATGATGCAGCGATTTGTTTCCACACAACCCAGACAGGCATTGCAGGGGCTTATGGTATAGTCGCTCAGCTTAAAGAATTCCTGTTTTTTCGCACCGGTTGCCTCCATGGCGATTTTTACGGCACGGTCTGTGTTGCTGTTTTCTATGGGTGATCCTGATACTGCTAAAACTTTCATATTTTTTCCTCCCATTTGAAAATAGTTATATCGTAACTGATCATGGGGGAGGGCTGCAAAAAGAACGCACCACTCCCAACACAGTAAGCCATTGCAGGGGCCTCATTCCGCGTGTCAATCGTCGTGTCGCAGTGTAGACCGACAAAGAGGCCTGTGAACTATAGCCCCTCTATGTGAATAGGCCGATGACAAAGGAGATGAGGGTCCTG
>DAOVSZ010000018.1 GCA_030627725.1 Desulfobulbaceae bacterium | reverse complement strand
CCTGGACAACAGGTGGATTACCTATTTTGAATTCACGACCGCCCTTGCCCTGTTGTGGTTTGCCGAGCGCAAGGTCGATCTTGTCATCCTGGAGGTCGGCATGGGGGGGCGCTTGGACGCGACAAACGTTATCACGCCGCTTGTCAGTATCATTACAAACGTTTCCATGGACCATGAGGCGTATCTCGGTGACACGCTCACGGCTGTTGCTTATGAAAAGGCCGGTATTATCAAACCCGGCGTGCCGGTTGTATCAGGTGTGGAAGGACCAATACCAACGAAGGTGGTTGAAGAGCGATGTCGTGAACTGAATGCGCCTCTCTATCTTCTTGGCAGGGATTTCGTTGAAAAAAAAGATGAAGAGGGGCGGATGAATTTTGAAGGCAATGCTTCTTGCTTTAGATCGTATGATTCCTTGACCTCCAGCCTGATCGGTGAACACCAGAAAAAAAATACCGCTCTCGTCCTGGCAACCATCTCACTTCTTGACAGGTATGGATTTCATGTCACGGATCAGACTCTTCGCTCAGGATTAAACGAAGTCAGATGGCCGGGCAGGCTCGAGTTGATATCTCCGGAATCAATTTCGACACGAGGATCATTGCAGAACGATCAAGGGGGAAACGAGAAAAAAATCCGTTTCCTTCTGGACGGCGCTCATAATCCGGCTGGGGTGCAAAGCCTGGTCAGTGCGCTTCAAAACGACCTTCTGTACAATCATCTCTATTGCATCTGGGGCGCTATGATTGACAAGGACATCCTGCAGACATTAACGATTATTGCTCCCTTGGCAACACGGATTATTCTGGCCAGGCCCGAGGGAGAACGTTCCGCTGACCCGGAAGAGTTGCTGGCAAGAATCCCTGACCCAGAAAAATCAAAGGCTGTCTGTGAATGTTCCGTTATTAAAGCTATTGCATTGGCCGAAGATTTAGCGCAAGAAGATGATCTTATCTGTATTGCCGGCTCCCTGTATCTTGTGGGAGAGGCGCGGGCCCATCTTGCGGGGGAACTGGTGGCATGACAGACAGGTCTGCATTGAATTACGGTTTTGACGGTGTTGACGAATCTCTTATCCGCCGGGAACGGGCCAAGGCGCGAGAGCTCAGGAAATCAAGGTGGTGGAAGAACAAGATCGCCCATGGCGAGTGTTATTACTGCAAAATAAGGTGCTCTCCGAAAGAGCTCTCCATGGACCATGTTGTTTCTCTTGCAAGAGGAGGGATGAGCGCCAAGGACAATCTTGTTCCGGCATGCAAATCATGTAATAACAAAAAAAAATCGCTCTTGCCCTTAGAATGGGATGAATATATGGATTCTCTTGACCGTTGACATGAATTGTTTGATATACTAGAGGTTATTTGCTTATTTTTTTCTTAAGAAAATACCGTGATGAATCCGTAACAAGTCGAATTCATCAGTTGTAAGTTTTAAGATTTAAGATTTAAGATTATTTGAAAACTTATCAGTTCAGTAACTTAACACTTAAATCTTAACACTTAAAACTGTCTCGTAAAGGTCGTTTTTTGACTTTTCGGAGTCTCACAAGTTCGCTTACTTGCGAGACCATCGACAGTAATCCCTGAAACAGAGGTGCAATTTGTCCGTAAAAGGTCTTTTACACAATTTTGTCGACAGGTTCGGTCAAGCGATTGCCAATCGCGGTCTCGGCAGGACCCTATTCTTCTGTTTTGTCTTTATCTCATTTGTTCCGCTTGCCATTGTCAGCAGACTGAGCTACGAAAATGCCAAGGAACTGCTCGATGAAAATACCGAGAAATCCCTTTCTTCCGCCATTCACCTCAAAAAAGAGTATCTCGAGTCAAATCTGTCCGGATGGCTTTCCACCCTTAAAATTCAATCCCGGTTCCATTCCAATATTCTGTTTCTGAAGACCCTTACAACCGGTTTTCGTGACAGTGGTATGCCGTTACCGCTTTTTGTCAAGTCAAAGACATGGAATGTCATATCCGACAAAGGCGGCGTTGACCTCCGTATTCTGCATTCTACCGACGATTATTACGATATTCTGCTTTTGGATCCGGAAGGCAATGTTCTTTTTTCAGCAATCGATTCTGAGCACCTGGGCGTCAATCTTTTTTCAAAAGAAAATGAGGGAATTACCGAGGCCTGCATCATGGCAACGTCGACCGGCAGACCGGTCTGGTCTGATCTGGCCTTTCATGGCAAGAACTCAAATGAGCCGGCAATCTTCATGATCCAGGCAATGTATAATGGCGAGGGCGAAAATGTCGGCCTCATCGCGCTTGGTGTGCCCTTGGCCCGAATGAATGAGATAATGAAGGATACGACCGGATTCGGCGATGCTGTTAAGACCTTTCTGGTTGGCAGGGACCTTCTTATGCGCTCGGACTCCGCGGTTGACGAGTCTGATTCGGCGCTCCTGACACGTGTCGAAACCGACCTTACCGGCAAATGGCTGGACAGCCTGAAGAGGCGTGACAGCAGGCGTTTGACGGATAAATCTCATGAGCGTGCAGTCCGGGAGAGTATTGAGAAAACCGTTCAGAGGAATCTGATTGTCGGGAAACCGGCTTCGGATATTCCGGTCATGACCTATGTCAATCATCGTGGAGATGCCGTCCTTGGCCTTCTTGCCGACTTAGTGGTTCTTTCCGAATTCGGTGTTGACTGGGCCATTGTTGCCGAGATTGATGAGCGTATGGCCTATAGCCCGGCAAAAGGGCTGCAGGCCCTGATGTTTTTCTACATGTTTGCAACCGGTATCGTGGTTGTCCTTCTGGCCGTCTTTCTGACTGACCGTATCGTCCGTCCCCTGCAGCAGCTCTCAGCCTGGGCCAGGAGAGTGTCCCTGGGTGATCTGACATATGCGGACATTAAGGCGCCTCACAATGAAATCGGCGATATGAACCAGAGTTTCAGCGAGGTGGTTGAATCTTTTCAGGCCATAACTGACACCTGTGAGGCGATATCAGTCGGGAATTTAAGTAAAGAGGCCCTTGCCACGGAAGAACATGATGTCCTGGGTCGATCCGTCAACCAGATGGCTGAAGACCTGAGAACAGTCGTTCGTCAGGCAGACCAGGTTGCAAAGGGGGATTATTCCATAGTTGTCCAACCCAGATCCGACCATGATGAACTCGGAATGGCGCTTCTCAATATGACGGACACCTTAAAAAATGTGACGGCGGAAAACGAGAAGGCGCTTGATGAAGCACGTAAGTTGATTGAAAATCTCGACAATCTTCCATCCCCTGTCTATACCATGGATCTTGACTTCAACATAACCTATATCAATCCGGCGGCGGCAGCTGTGGTCGGGCTTTCCGCAGGGGACTGCCTCAACGCCAAATGTCAGGGACTCTTTGCCACCCCGTTTTGTCATACCAGAGACTGTCCTGCTGAAAAGGTCAAAATGGATGACGGGGTGACGACAGGGGAAAACGATATTGATCCCGGCGGGATTGATATGCCGGTTGAATACACCGCTGCGCCTATCAGAGATAGTCAGGGGAATATTGCCGGCATCCTTGTTCACCTTTCCGACATCACGAAACGACGCACGGTAATGCTCGAGATCCGTGAACAGCAGTGGCTGCAGGACGGGCTGGTGAAGTTCAGTGATGTTCTTCGCGGTGAACAGAATATCATGACCCTTTCCCAGGATATGATCACCTTTCTCGCTACCTACCTCAACTCAAGGATCGGAGCGCTCTACCTGGAAGAGAACGATACCCTTAAACTGACCGGTTCCTATGCGTATACGGAAAGCGATTCCATTCCCAAGGAGTTTCAGGTTGGCGAAGGGTTGGTCGGCCAAGCTGCCCAGCAGAAGGAAATGATTGTATTATCAGATATCCCGGATGACTATATACGCATTCAGTCCGCTCTGGGTGAGGTCAAGCCGAATAATATTGTTATCGTGCCGTTTCTTTTTAACAATCAAGTGGTCGGGGTTCTTGAGCTTGGCAGTGTCGAGAGCTTTACGGACATTCAGGTGGAACTGCTAGATCATGTATCGGAAAGCATTGCCATTGCCGTGGCTTCTGTTGGCTCCAGGTCCAGACTGGAGTCAGTACTCAAGGAAACACGTGATCAGGCGGAACAGCTTCAGGTGCAGCAGGAGGAACTCAGGCAGACAAATGAGGAACTCGAAGAACAGACCAAGGCCCTGACCGTATCAGAAGAAGAACTGCAGGCACAGCAGGAGGAACTGCGGTCCATCAATGAGGAGCTTGAGGAGAGGACAAAATCGCTTGAAGAGCAGCAGGAAAATATCCGCAGCAAGAATGTTGAACTCGAGGATGCACGACTGCACCTGGAGCAGAAAACAGAGGACCTGGAGCTGGCAAGCAAGTATAAATCAGAGTTCCTGGCAAATATGTCTCACGAGCTCCGGACCCCTTTGAACAGTATGCTTCTTCTTTCAAAAATTCTGGCCGGCAACAAGGAGGGGAATCTGTCTGAACGCCAGATTGAATTTGCCGATACCATCAATTCAGCCGGCGCGGACCTCTTGACGCTTATTAATGAGATTCTTGATCTTTCCAAAGTAGAGGCAGGGAAGATTCTGCTTCATCATGAAGATGTCGATATTAAAGAGTTTGCCGCCAATATTGAGATGATCTTTCGTGAAGTTGCCGCCGGCAACGATCTTTCCTTTGGCATTGAGTTGTCGGACGATCTTCCTGTCACCTTCCGTACTGACCGGATGCGGGTGGAACAGATTGTGAAGAATTTCCTCTCCAATGCATTTAAATTTACCCAGGCAGGGAGTGTCCTCCTGAAAATATACCCATTGAGTCCGGGAAAAAGCGCCATGGTGCAGGGAGATGGTATTGTTATCGCCGTCACTGATACCGGTATCGGCATCCCCAAGTCAAAGCAGGAGCTCATCTTTGAAGAGTTCAAACAGGCGGACGGGACAACAACAAGAAAATATGGCGGAACCGGACTGGGGTTGTCCATCTCCAGGCGGCTTGCCGGCGTTTTAGGCGGCGAGATTCTTGTTGCGAGTGAGGAAGACAAGGGCAGCACATTCATGCTGGCCCTTCCGTTTCAGCCGGAAGGCAGCCGGCAAGAGCCCCAGGAAAAGAAAACGGTGATGCCTCTTGCGCCTCAACAAGAGGATGTGGAACACGAGAAAATAACAGAAGATCAGATCGTTGATGATGACAGGAGAAACATCCGCAAGGGCGAAAAGAGCCTCCTGATCATAGAGGATGATCCTAATTTTGCAAAGATTCTTGCCGACTGGGCAAAGGAAAGGGAGTTCAAGACCCTTGTGGCGTCGAATGGTCAGACAGGACTTTATTTTGCCGACTATTACCAGCCGAGCGCAATCATACTCGATATCGGTCTCCCTGGACTGGATGGCTATACGGTTATTGAGAGGCTGAAGGAAAACCCGAATACACGCCATATTCCGGTCCACGTCATATCCGGCAAGGAGAATGATCTGGAGGCAATGCGAAAAGGGGCAATCGGCTTTCTGATGAAGCCGGTCGGCATGGATGATCTGCAGAATGTGTTCTCTAAAATTGAGAGTCTCATATCCAAGGATGTAAAGAAACTGCTCGTGGTTGAAGATGACGAGGGACGCGCGGATTCTTTTGTCGGCCTTCTTGCCGGTAGAGACGTGGATATTACGGTTGTTACAGCCGGTCTTGACGCCTTTCAGCATCTCAAATCAGGTGTTTTTGACTGTGCAATTATAGACCTGAATATCGCAGATGAATCCGCCTTTGAATTACTGGAACAGATCGGCAAGGATGAAAAGGCAAAGAGCACGCCGGTTGTTGTCTATTCCGATAGAGATCTGAGCGCCGGAGAGATTGACAGGCTGAATGCGATTGAACAAAATATCATTGTCAAAGAGGTCAAGTCGCCGGAGCGTCTCTTAGACGAGGCAGCTCTGTTCCTTCATCGTGTCGAGGATGATTTTCCCGAGGACATGAAGGCCTCGCTCAAAATGGTCCACGACAAGGAATCAATCCTGCGTGGCAAGAAGATCATGATCGTGGATGATGATATGCGCAACGTCTTTGCCCTTACCAGTGTGCTTGAGGAAAAGGGGATGCAGGTTATGGTTGCGAAAAACGGCAGAGAATGTCTTGACCAGCTCGATGTGGATGCAGGCATCAATCTCATTCTGATGGATATTATGATGCCTGAGGTTGACGGCTATGAAGCAATGAAAGAGATCAGAAAGAATTATTACTTCAAGGAACTGCCGATTATCGCTCTGACCGCCAAGGCCATGAAGGGTGATAAGACAAAGTGCATTGAGGCCGGCGCAAGTGATTATATGGCAAAGCCGGTTGATTCTGATAAGCTTTTGTCACTCCTTCAGGTCTGGCTCTATTAACAATGGAAGACCTTGATAATTTAAATATTGAAACTCGGTTGCTGCTTGAGGCGATCTTTCAGAAGTATGGGTATGACTTTCGTGACTACTCGTGGGCCGCAATAAAACGGAGGATCCGTCATCGGTGCAGGGCATCGGGCCTGAGTAATATCTCGGAGATGCAGCATAAAATTCTCTATCAGACCGATTTTTTCGAGAAAATATTGCTGGATCTGACGATTAACGTCACGGAGATGTTCCGGGATCCTCACTTTTACCGGGTTCTCAGGCAGAACGTGATACGTGAACTGAAAGATGAGCCTTTTCTGAAGGTCTGGCATGCCGGCTGTTCCACGGGCGAGGAGGCCTATTCAATGGCGATTCTGTTGAAGGAGGAAGGCCTCTACGACAAGACCCAGATTTATGCAACAGATGTGAATGAGTCTGTTCTTCAGGAAGCAAAAGAGGGAATCTTCCCTCTCCAGCGCATGAAGCTGTTTACGCGCAATTATCTGCAGGCAGGCGGGAAAGAGTCCTTTTCCGACTATTATACGGCAAGTTATGAATCGGCAATTGTCGACAAGTCACTCAGGAACAGGATAGTTTTTGCGAATCATAACCTGGTAACAGATGGTGTTTTCGGTGAAATGCACATCATTATCTGCCGGAATGTTTTGATCTATTTCAACAAAAAACTTCGTAACAGGGTACTCGGACTTTTTACCGACAGTCTGGCAGACAAGGGCTTTCTCTGCCTTGGGACAAAGGAGAGCATCCTATTTTCCGGTTATGCAAACCGTTTTACGGAATCGTTTCCTGTTGAAAAGATCTACAGAAAAAATGAGCCGGTGAATTGATTATGCCTGTCTCAAAGAGATACGAGGCAGTTGTTATCGGTGTGTCCGCCGGTGGAATGAACGCTCTCAAGGTCATTCTTTCTCAACTGCCGGCCCATTTCGGCATGGCTCTGGTTATCGTCCAGCATCGGAGCCATCAGTCTGATGACTTTCTTGCCCATTATCTTGACGGTTTCTCTCCGTTATCTGTAAAAGAGGTAGATGAGCTCGAATATATTCAGGCAGGTGTTGCATATATAGCTCCAGCCAATTATCATCTCTTTATTGAAGAGGACAAAACCTTTTCCTTTTCGTTGGACGGACCTGTGAATTATGCCAGACCCTCGATTGATGTTCTTTTTGAAGCGGCGGCAGATGCCTTTGGACCGAAACTTATAGGTCTTGTTCTTACCGGAGCAAATAATGACGGAAGTATCGGTCTTTGCAGGATTAAGGAGCAGGGAGGGTTGGCAATTGTGCAGGATCCGGACACTGCAGAGGTGAGCGAAATGCCACGGGCTGCGCTTGAAATGGCGGATGTTGATCACGTTTTGCAGCTTGAAGAGATTGCGGACGTTCTGGCCCGTCTGGACAAGGAATAACTGAGTAAACGTTCAGAAGCACCGCATCTGCACGCAAGCAGGACTGACGGCATAGGACTACTATAGCCGTCAGTCCTGTTTGCGCACATCTACGGCACTTCTGAACGTTTACTGGAAAGTTACATACATAAAAATGCATGCGCCTACAAAGACTTTAGAGACGAAAGAGAAGCAGAACATCCTCCTTGTTGATGACAGGCTGGAAAACCTGTTAGCGCTCGAGGCCATTCTGGAAGCCCCGCATCTTAACATTATCAGGGCACGATCCGGCAATGAAGCCCTTGAACAACTCTTGGCCTTTGAGTTCGCCCTTGTCCTCCTTGATGTCCAGATGCCGGAAATGGATGGATTTGAAACCGCGCGACTGATGCGAAGCGTCGAGCGGTCGCGGCATATTCCGATTATTTTTGTTACCGCTATCAGCAAGGAAGACATTCATGTGTTCAAGGGATATGAGGCGGGCGCTGTCGACTATATCATGAAACCTCTGGACCCGGTTATTCTTATCTCCAAGGTCAATGTTTTTCTCACCCTGGACTCTCAACGTCGTGAATTGGAAAAAACGACAAAATCTTTAAGAGAGACCATCGCACAACAGGAAGAGTACAAGAAGGTGATCGAAAAGCAGAATATCGCCTTAAAAGAGCTCTCTATCCGTGACGGACTTACAGGGATTTATAATCACAGGCATTTTCAGGAACTTCTTGCCAGGGAGGTCGCTCTTGCCAATCGGCATGATACGGAACTCTGCTGTCTGATGATGGACCTCGACTATTTCAAGGTGGTCAATGATACCCTGGGGCATCCGTTCGGTGATTTTGTCTTGAAACAATTTGTCACACTGGTCAAGGAGGAAATCCGCTCTTCAGATATCCTTGCCCGCTATGGAGGTGAAGAATTCATCATTCTGTTGCCGAATATCTCCTTAAATGACGCCAATAAGGTCGCTGAAAAGATCAGGACAAAAGTGGAGACCCATACATATAAAGACGGCATCCGTTCTTCAAATGTAACAGTCAGTATCGGCCTGTACTGCAACAGATATCACAGTTCCGAGAATGGTTCGGAGAATGGTTCGGAGGACCTCTTGCGATTTGCCGACAAGGCCCTGTATCAGGCTAAAGAATTAGGCCGTAACCGTGTAGTTGTATATGGTCCTGAATCCTCGGATGAACATCTGGTGTGCCCAGAGTAAAAAAGGATTCCTGACAACCTTAACAAAAGGAATTTTTATGACGGATCAAGAGAGGATAGAGTACGAAAACGGAACAACCTATGTTGGTGAAACCAAGGGTAGTCTTCCTCATGGGAAAGGCATTCTGAACGATGTAGACGGTGGTCGATACGAAGGAGAATTTGTCGAGGGCAAATTCGAAGGCTATGGTGTTCTGAGCCAGACCAGCGGTGTCACGTACAGTGGACAGTTTGTCGATGGGAAATTTAACGGCCATGGATCTCTTGAGAACCCGGGAGGGGGAGGATATGAGGGAGGATTTAAAGACGGGAAATTCCATGGCCGGGGCGTCCTCACCCAACCTGATTCCAGCAAGTTCGAGGGCGGGTTCGAGCATGGCGAGATGAAAGGCGCCGGCACCATTATTCTCGCTGATGGCAACCAGGTGAAGGGAAGTTTCGAGGACGGCACGTTCATCGAAGATAAATAGATGAACAGAGATTACCCCTATCCTTTTTCTCCAAGAACCCTTGATATCAACGGGAACAGGCTCTCATATCTTGATGAAGGCGAAGGTGATGCCGTTCTTCTGCTGCATGGGAACCCTACCTGGTCATTTTATTACCGCAATCTGACTCTTTCCCTCAAAGACCGTTTTCGTATGATCGTGCCCGACCATATGGGCTGCGGTCTTTCCGATAAACCTCAGTCGTACCCCTATCGACTCGAAGATCATATCAGCAATATTGAGCGGCTTTCCGATCACCTTGGGCTCAAGAAGCTTTCTCTGGTTATGCACGACTGGGGAGGCGCTATCGGCATGGGATTTGCCGCCCGTCATCCTGAAAAGATCAAATCGTTTGTCGTGATGAACACCGCAGCCTTTCGATCGTCACGAATCCCGTTACGAATAGGTATCTGCCGGACACCATGCTTGGGACCTTTGCTGGTCAGAGGATTCAATGCCTTTTCAAGGGGGGCGGTCTTTATGGCTGTTTCAAGGAAAATGACACCAGAGACCGTTCGTGGCTATCTGGCGCCCTATGATTCATGGCGGAACCGGATTGCGGTTTTGCGTTTTATCGAGGACATACCACTCTCTGAACGAGATTCGTCCTGGAAGACACTGCTTGAGGTCGAGGCAGGGCTCACGAAATTTAAAGATACCCCTGTACTTATCTTGTGGGGAGGAAAAGATTTCTGTTTTACCCGCTATTTTTACGAAAGATGGAAGGAGTTCTTCCCAAAGGCCGAGACACGGTACTTCCCGGAGGCGGGGCATTATCTGCTGGAGGATGCCTTTGAGGAGATAGCGCCGCTGGTGGATGAATTTTTGACTACCTCTGTGCCTCCTGCCTAGTACTTAATGCTTATGCGTCTTTTCAAACAGCCGGCGGATATCTTTTTCCAGGAATTTGTTGATCTTTTTTAAGATCCGGCTGTGATTTCGCATCAGAAGCGATTTCGCCTGCTCGGTGATACTTTCCCTTACTGAATCTCTTACCCTTCCCCACAGATCATTCCTGTGGGTCGTGTCAAGTTCGACAAGGGTATCCAGCTCTGCCAGGGATTTTTTTACATGCCTCGGATAGAGAAATTGCTGCACGTAAAGGAATAGAATGATAAACACACACGTGATGCCGGCCAGAGGGAAATAGAGGTTTTCAAGTTGTACGGAACCGGAAAAAGCCGCCAGCGCCAACGGAGTTTCTGGAATGCCGGAAAACATGTTAAGAATAATGTCACCGAAAAAGAAGGCAAGAAACGATCCCAGAACCCCGACCCTGAAAATGCCTTTCAGCTTCGTGTTGAACCTGTTGCGAAAGGTTTCAAAGGCCTCTACTTGCAGAGAAAACTCACGGACACCACGGTCAATCTCTTCAAAGATGTGGGAAAGCCGCATCTGTGGTGCGGTATGAACAGCCTGTTTCAGCTCTTCCTGCTCGTTTACCCAGGAGTTGTTTTCATTCGAGAACCTGCTTTCGGATTCGGAATAGGTAAGAAAGACTCTGGGGATGTCCTTTCTTCCGGTCATCTGGGAAAGATTCCAGCAGAGGGTGCCGTACGATTTTACCAGGTCTGCAACGTTGTCACATTCGTCGATACGGTTTAAGACGTAAAAAATTCTGTCTTCACCGGCTGTGTCAGGCAGGGTGCTCCGTATGGCCTTGTAGGTTTCTTTAATGGTGCCGGCTTTGTGCGGATCAAACATGAGGATTATCATGTCGGATATCCTCGCAAGTTCACCCACGACTTTCAGGTAATTATACCCCCTGTCTTTTTCCGTGACGGAATCGAGCATGCCGGGAGTATCAATGATGGCAAAGTGTTCCAAGACCGGAGAGTTGACTTTTTTCAGTCGAAGATGAGAGAACAGGCTTTCTCCAAAGGGTTTCAAGGGTGTAAAAGGAAGCCGTTCATCGTTGACAACGGTGCTGCCTGGGATCTTTTTCTTCTCATCATTCTCAGCTTCCGGAATAGTAAGGATAGTAAAACAGTCATCAGTCGGCGCCTGTCCGGTCCGCTGGACATCCATTCCCAGCACTTCATTGATAAAGGTGGATTTGCCGGATGAGTAATTGCCGATGATAAGCACGAGCGGTTTCCACTTGAGAGGGATGAGAAGCCCGTCAATTGACTGGTTGTAACGCTCATAGAGAGGACGCATCCTGCTTCTGAGCAATTTTTCAAGTTTTTTTATGGTGGCGTCAGTTGAATTATTTTGCTGCATTCGTTAGTCTCCAGAAGTTATCGCGTTGTAACTGTTCAGCCGCACCTCATCTGCGTACATCTGGAGCACTGCTGAACAGTTACAGTCCTGAATAGTTACATCGCGTTCATGATAAAATAGGCAAAATCACTGATTATTCATTGTATCATTTTTTTTGAAAACTGGTAATAGTATTAACAAACTGCATGCAAAACTGCAATATTTCTCAATCGCTGACGCGGGTAGCATCAGATTCCTCCGAACGGACTGCTCTGATCAGCTCAGGCCTTTTCGGCACGGCAAAATGGACCTTTGCCGAGATGGAGAGGAATGCATCCGCCTATGCCCACGGTCTGGCCGCACATGGAATCAGTCGAGGTACGCGGGTGATGCTCATGGTCAAACCATCCATGGAGTTTTTATGCCTGACCTTTGCTCTTTTTAAAATCGGCGCCGTCGTTATCCTGATTGATCCGGGCATGGGGTATAGAAACCTCCTCCGCTCCATCAGTCAGGTCAGACCCGAGGCCTTTATCGGCATACCAAAGGCGCACCTGTTCAAACTTTTCTACCCCCAGCCGTTTCAAACAGTCAAGAAAAACTTCCTTGTAGTCAGTGGAATAAGTATCTTTTCAAGAGGGATGAAAAAAATTGCGGATTATTCAAAGGGTGATTTTCCCTGTGTTGCGTCCCGGAAAGATGACCTGGCAGCGATAATCTTTACCACCGGCAGTACCGGACCGCCCAAAGGGGTCCAGTATACACATGGTGTTTTTCAGGCCCAGTTGACTCTTATACGTGAACATTACGGCATTACTGAGGCTGATGTCGATCAGCCGGCCTTTCCTCTCTTCGGGCTTTTCACCATAGCCCTTGGGGCCTGTGCCGTATTGCCCAGAATGGACGCGGCCCGTCCGGCTCAGGTTGATCCGGGAAAATTTATCAAAACCATTATTGAGCACAAGGTGACCTATTCCTTTGGTTCTCCTGCCATCTGGAATGTTATCAGCCGCTATTGCCTGAAAAAAGATATCATCCTAGCGTCGTTGAAAAAGATTCTTATGGCAGGAGCTCCGGTTTCGGGTGAACTGATCAGACGAGTATCTCAGGTTCTCCCCCCTGATGCTGAGATTCATACCCCGTATGGCGCCACCGAATGTCTGCCCATTACTTCCATGACCGGGTCTATGATTCTGTCGGAAACATGGGAGTTGACGAAAGCAGGAAAGGGCGCCTGTGTCGGTCGTCCGTTGCCTGGGATTGAGATGAGAATAATCGAGACTGTTGAAGGTTCGATCACCGATTGGCGGAACGCGGTTGTCCTTCCTGATGGTGAGATAGGGGAGATTGTGGTCAAAGGCGATGTCGTCACCCATGCCTATGACCGGAATGAAAAAGAGAATGCCGTAGCCAAAATACCTGACAGCGGTTCGTTCAGGCACAGGATCGGCGATGTCGGGTATTTTGATGCAGCCGGCAGGCTCTGGTTCTGCGGCAGAAAGGCGCACCGGGTGATGACAGGAGAAGGGATTATGTACACAATCCCGTGTGAAGCGCTCTTTAATGAACATCCGAAAGTGTTTCGTTCAGCCCTGGTGGGCATAGGAAAACCAGGCTTTCAGGAGCCTGTGCTTATCGCGGAGCCGTTCTCGTCTCCGTCTGACCCGGACAGGCTTATTGCTGAACTTGCTGCTATTGCAAAAGGTCATAGTCTTACGAAGTCAATCAGAAAAATAATGCTCCACCCCTCTTTCCCGGTTGATATACGCCATAACGCCAAAATTTTCAGGGAAAAGCTTGCTGTCTGGGCCGAGGAGCAGATGAAATGACGTAACTATTCAGCAGCACCCCATCCGCTTCTCCATGCGGAGTTGAGCTGCACGCGATCAGACTGGCTCACATAGAGCACTATAGTTCTCCAGCCTGCTGGAGTTTATGCCCGGATGGGTGCACATCTGGAGCACTGCTGAACAGTTACAGCATGGCGTTTAGACTAATTTTGCAGCCACACCTGAATAGTTACGAAATGACAGAGAAGATGAAAAGGGCCGTTGTCACCGGAGGAGGCGGGTTTGTCGGCAAGGCAGTTGTGAAGCTCCTGATTTCCCAGGGTGTTGAAACTGCTGTTGTGGGAAGAAACAATTACCCCGAGCTGACTGAACATGGGGTCACAGTTCTTAAAGGTGATATCCGTGACCGGGATTTTTTGATGAGGGCCTTTCGCGATTATGATACAGTCTTTCATGTTGCAGCCAAGGCCGGTGTCTGGGGCGGGTGGGATGAATATTATTCCATCAATGTGACCGGAACTCGTCATGTTATTGATGCCTGCCAAGAGAACTCTATCACCACCCTCGTCTATACCAGCACGCCAAGCGTTGTTTTTGCCGGCGAGATGCATGGCGCTGATGAAAGTCTTCCTTACGCTTCAAAGTTTTTATGCAACTACGCGCATACCAAGGCGATGGCAGAGAAAATGGTCCTCGATGCGGATTGTGAGGGCCTGATGACGACCGCAATCCGGCCCCATCTGGTCTGGGGGCCGGGAGATACCAACCTGATTCCACGCTTGCTTGCGCGGGGAAAAAAGAAACTCTTAAAAATAGTTGGTGACGGTCGTAATCGTGTTGATATATCCTATATAGATAATGTTGCAAGCGCCCATGTGCTGGCTGCGGAGAACCTGAAAACAGACCGTACGGCCCGCGGGAAGGCATATTTTATTTCCCAGGGAGAGCCCGTCTATCTCTGGGAATGGATCAATGGCCTCTTTGAAACTCTTGATATCCCTGTTGTCAGTAAGAGGGTCGGTTTCAGAAAGGCGTATCTGGCAGGATTGCTCCTTGAGATGATATATTCCTGCTTCAGGATCACGAAAGAGCCGCTTATGACCAGGTTTCTGGCCGAACAGTTGGCAAAATCGCACTGGTTTTCAATTAAAAGAGCTGAAACGGATTTTGGCTACAGACCGGTTGTTTCTACTACCGATGGTGTCAAGAGAATGGTAGAATGGATTCAAAAGACAGGGAGCAGGGGTTAGGGGACAAAAAAATAGAGGGCGGAAAGCTGATAGCTGAACATCATGACCCGATATGACGATGATCTGTATCCTGATTACAGGCAGATAAGAACGGATCTGGAAAAGTATTTCTACGACATTCCGGTGGAATGCCCGTATGGAAAACCATATAAGGCCGTCTACAGACAGGCTTATTTCGGACCCATGCCGGATGAGCTGATCGGCATCTTTATCGAGTCGGGATACAGGCGAAACGGGAATTTTCTCTATACGATGGCGTGCCCTGAGTGTCAGGAATGCGTTCCTGTCAGGATCAATCCTCTGGAGTTTACGCCTAACCGCAACCAGAAAAGGGCGCTCAAGGCAAACAGTGATCTCTCTGTGGAGGTTGCGCCGCTCTCTTTTCATGAGGAAAAACTTGGTTTATGCACTTCTTTCTTAAAGCATAGATTCCCAGGCAAAGAGAATTCCGCAGAAGAGTACTATGCTGGTTTTTTTCTGAACAATATTACGGATACATTTGAAATTCAATATCGGACCGAGGAAGGACTCATCGGTGTTGCTATCGTTGATATAGGGGAGAAATGGTTGAACGCAGTGTATTTCTTTTTTGATCCTGATGAGAAGAAACGCCGGCCGGGGGTCTTTAACATCCTCTATATGATTGAATTCTGTAAACAGAAGGGAATTGACTATCTTTACCTCGGCTACCGGATACGAGGTGTCAGTGCAATGGATTATAAATCTGCTTTTAAACCGCACTCTCTTCTGGAGGACGGCAAGTGGGTGCGGCAAGGGGAGGAGATGCAGCGCTTGTGAACGTCCGCTTAATTGTTTTTCAAGGAATCGAGTTCCTCTCTCAGCTGAATATTCTCCTGAGTTGTCAGCCTGAGCCGTTCAACAAGAATCTCGGTAAAGAGTCTGAACATCGTATAGCCGAATGCCAGTTCGTTCTTCTGATGCTTTTTTTCGATAAGTGACCCATCAACGCCAAGAAGCAATACTTTTGTCAGGGACCGTATCGAGGCTGACCGTGGGGCCCCGTCCACAACTCCCATTTCTCCGAAGAGTTCGCCGCTCCGCCTGAGAATTTTTATCTGCGTATCGTTCTTGACGATTTCAATTTCTCCCGCCAGCAGAAAATACATCCAGGTGTCGGTGTCGCCTTCCTGAATAATGGTTTCGTCCGGATCATATTCACAGAGTTTGCCAACCTCCAGAAAGGATTGAAGGTGTTCATCCGAAAAGGGGCGAAAACTCTCAATGCTTTTCAGGATAGCAAGGACCTTTTGGTTGTCAGCTATCAAGGTAGTTTCACGCATGTATTTTCACTCTGGCGGAAAGGTCTCATCCGCATCCGGGAAAAGGTGATTCTCAAGATGCGAAGCAGTTAACTTATTATTACTATTACATTTTACTGGAAAAAGAGTCCAATTGCAAATTTCTACATGTAGAAACTCCCAAGAATTGCTGCCAGGCTTGCAATGTAAGGGGTTTCGGTATAGAATCGGCATTCAATTTTGTAACTGTTCAGCAGTGCTCCAGATGTGCACAAGCAGGCTGACGAGCTATAGTTGGCTATGCGAGAAGGCCTGATCGTGTGCAGATGGAGTGCTGCGGAATATTTTCATAATAAGTTAACTGCTTCGCATCTTGAGAATCACCTTTT
>DAOVSZ010000130.1 GCA_030627725.1 Desulfobulbaceae bacterium | reverse complement strand
TTAATATTCAAATGGTGCCGAAGGCGAGACTCGAACTCGCACATCCATACGGACACTAGACCCTGAACCTAGCGCGTCTACCAGTTCCGCCACTTCGGCACATGCTAAGCCCTGAATATTATTCCCAGACTCCATGATTGTCAAGACAATTGTTGTGACAAGAAGAAAGAAAAAATGTATGATTATCGAGCACTAAAAAATCTTTCGAAGATATCAGATAACTATTCAGATGGAGCGGCAAACGTTGCCTAAAATCCATCCTGTAACTGTTCAGCAGCGCTTCAGATGTGTACCCATCCGGGCATAAACTCCAGCAGGCTGACGAGCTATAGTTGGCTATGCGAGAAGGCCTGATCGTGTGCAGATGGAGTGCTGCTGAACAGTTACGTATACTTTAAAGTAACTTCATGCTCGTGTGAGCACGACGTACTGTGTGAGTTTTTTTCAGTGATTTCAGCGAATTTTGTGAGATTTTCATCAAAATATTTTATGAGGGTGAAAAATGGGAACAAAAAGTTGGGATACTATTGATCTTGGCGGGCTGTCAATGGAAGTTGAGAGCGAAGATGACGACCAGGAGAAGCTGACGGAACGGAGCGAAAGGCTGACAAGCGTGGAACTCCACAAGCTGCTTGTTGATCAGGACCAGGAAGTTGCAATAGAGATTGATAACATGCACACCAGCCAGAAGTATCACGGCAAGGTGCTTGATGCTTCCAAGAGCGGCATAAAAATAGAGACAGAGGGAGAGTGCAGCGCTCGGGACACCCTGCGAGTCAGTTTTTCTCTCGGGAAGCGTAAGATCTCATGCAAAGCGGCTGTGAGATGGTTGAAGAATGATGCCGGGGTCCGTATCGTTGGCATGGAGTATCTTAATCTCAACGAAAAGGACGTGGATTTCCTTGAGAGCCTGGTGTCGGCTAAACATATTAATAAGGTCCTGAGATAACGTCAAATAAAGGGGCAACCTGTTTGTTCGGCCTGTGCCGGTCACAGGTATTGCCATTGCCCGTGTCAAATCTCGATAGCTGCATCCTTCACAAGGGGTGCGGCTATTTTTTTGGAGGCCTGTTTCAGAGTAGGTGGGCAGGCACGGGGGTCTGCCCCTACTTGATTTGTTAACGAACCGGACTTACTCTTTGAATTTCACTACCTAACCCGGATAAATCGGAAATGAAGGATAAGTACCTTTACGAAAATATTTTCTAAGATACTCAATTGGCGGACTCGAAGGAAATCAATTGAAGGACCTCCGGATGCATGGTGTTGCCGCTGTTACTGATGACTACAGAAAAATCGGTCTCTGGTCGCTTGTTTTATATGCGAGCAATGTTCAGCATCTTATTGAACGGAATGAAGATGGCTGGGTCATCAGGGTTTCGACGGAAAACCAAGAACGAGCCAGTGATGAAATTACAGCCTATGAAAAGGAAAATCTGAACTGGCCTCCACCGAAAGAAGAGGTTGATTCGCTCTCCTTTCAGGACCGCCAGCCGCCTACAGTTGCGCTGATGGGCGTCATGATGATCTTTTATACCGTCACAGGCCCCTGGGAATTCAAAAGTGACTGGTTCCGGCAGGGGGCGCTCTCCTCAGTCAGGGTGCTGGAGCATGGGGAATGGTGGCGAGTGCTCACGGCGCTGACCCTTCACGCCGATTCCGTCCATCTGTTGGGAAATGTCATAATCGGCGGGATGGTCATTCATTTTTTGAGCAAGATTATTGGCGCCGGCTTTGGCTGGACACTGGTTCTCTTGTCCGGCGCGCTGGGAAACACCTTGAATATTCTGCTTCGAAGCGGGGACCATCATGCAGTGGGTTTTTCTACCGCTGTTTTTGGCGCCATCGGGATTTTATGCGGGCTGCAGGCGGCAAAGGTGGTCAGCCTCAAAGGCCTGCTTCTCCCCTTGGGGGCTGGGGCAGGTCTTCTTGGATTTCTGGGCACGGAGGGCCAGAGGACTGATCTTGGAGCGCATCTCTGGGGGCTTGTTGCCGGGTTTTTCCTCGGCCTTGCTTTTTTGAAGTTGATGAATGGGATGAAACTGGCGGAACACCCGAGGGCGTATTATCTTCTTTATTTTTGTTTCATTGTTGTTTATGGTTGCTGGCGCGTTGCCATGATAGAGTGAACTGCCTGCAGTGATAATTTGTCGAAAAGACTTGAAGATGAAGTGTAAATCTGGTGTAGTGTCTCAAATTGAACGCATATCTAAACTGTAACATCTCATAAAAATTAAAATATTAAGGAGCATGACAATGGCCTGGCAAGATGAACAGCCCCAATGGGGGAAAAATAAGCGCCCGGCAGGTCCGGAAGATTTGATAGTCGCTTTCTTGAAAAAGATCAAGGAGATGTTCGACGGCATCGGCGGCGGACAGGGCAGCGGACAGGGTGGCGATAAGAATGGCGGCGGCGGTTCCGGCAGCGGTTCCACCGGCATGCCTCCCGGCATGTGGGGAGGGCTGGGGAAGATTGCCCTTATTATCGGGGTGCTTTTTGTCGTGAATATTGTTTATTCCTCTTTTTATACGATTCAACCGGGTGAACGTGGCGTGGTGCTCCGGCTCGGGAAGTATAATAAAACCGCATCTCCCGGACTTAATTTCATGGTCCCGATGATCGACCAGGTGGTCAAGGTTGATATTGAGACGGTCCGCAAGGAGGAATTCGGTTACCGCACAAAGGTGCCGGGCCAGAAGACAATTTATGACAAACGCGGCTATGACATGGAGTCTCTGATGCTGACCGGGGACAAGAATGTGATTGACGTTGAGTGGATCGTCCAATACAAGGTAAATGATCCTGCCAGGTTTATTTTTATGGTGCATAGCGTGCCGCAGGCGGTGCGGGATGTGTCCGAGGCTGCGATGAGGCGTGTTGTTGGAAACCGCGACTTTGACTACGCGCTCAGTAACAGGGACGTTATAGAGGCATCGACTGAGAGAGAGCTTCAGGCGGCGCTTGATGATTATGAGAGCGGCGTTGAGATCGTGACCGTGAAACTTCAGGACGTGAACCCTCCGGATGCGGTCAAGCCCGCCTTTAACGAGGTAAACGAGGCGGACCAGGACATGAAGCGGCTGGTGAACGAGGCGGAGTCGACCTATAACAGGATCATTCCCAGGGCCCGGGGCGAAGCCAAGAAGATTTATGAGGAATCGGAAGGGTATGCGGTTGAACGCGTCAACCTGGCCAAGGGCGAGACCTCCCGCTTTCTTGCGCTCCTGGAGGAGTATTCCAGGGCAAAGGACGTCACCCGCAAGCGGTTGTATCTGGAAACCATGCAGGATGTCTTGCCGTCTGTATCTCAGATGTACGTGATCGACAAAGACCAGCGCGGAATTCTGCCGCTTCTGAACCTTACCGGCAGCAACGTAGCTGGAAGAAAATAAGTAAAACGAGGAGAGAATCCGTGAATAAATTTGTCCGTTTTTTTCTGATTGGTCTTGTCCTGGCAGGCATCTTTGTTGCCATGAACGGCTTTTTTGTCCTTCCCGAGGGAAGGCAGGCAGTGATAACCCAGTTCGGCGCTCCTGTCGGTGACCCGATAGTTGAAGCAGGGATTCATTTCAAGACTCCGTTTGTCCAGAATGTACGATATTTTGAGAAGAGGATCCTGATCTGGGACGGTGACCCCAATCAGATTCCGACCAACGACAAGACCTTTATCTTTATCGATGCAACCGCCCGCTGGCGGATCTCGGACGCACTGCAGTTCCTGCAGTCAGTCAACGATGTGAACAGGGCCATGACGATTCTGGATGATGTTATTGACGGCACTGTCCGTGACCTGGTCAATAAGAACAACCTGGCCGAGATTATCAGGAGTTCCGACTGGGACCCGGAAGAGAGCACGGCAAGGGAAGGCGTTGGAGCAGAGGGTTTTGAGCCGATCCGGTTCGGCAGGGACAAGATCGTGGCCATGATCCATGAAGAGGCCTCCAAGGTGACTCCGAAGTACGGGATTGAACTTGTTGACGTCATGTTCAAACGGGTCAATTATATTGAGTCTGTGCGCCTCAAGGTCTATGATCGGATGATCTCGGAGCGAAACAGAATAGCGGCGGGAAAACGCGCCCTGGGCGAAGGGCAGAAGGCCGAGATCCTGGGCCGGGTCGACCGGGAGTTAAAGGTTATTACCTCGAAGGCCAAGAAAGAGGCGGAAGAGATAAAGGGGCGGGCTGATGCGGAAGCGGCCGGCATTTATGCGAATGCTTATAACAAAGACCCGGAATTTTACGCCTTTACCAAGTCGCTGGAAAGCTACAAGAAGACACTTGGGGAAAACTCGAAATTGATCATATCCTCTGATTCAGAGTTTTTTAAATTTTTGAATTCGGTGAAATAAAGCACTACCAGCTGCGCAGAAGGCACAGAGGCTCTGTGCCTTCTGCGCCTCTGCCTTAAGCTATCGACTTCAGTCGAGAGCCGTTGACCCATCAGAGGGAAAAGCAGGCATATGCTTCTCAGCATCAAATGGGATGCGGCCTTTTTCTTCGGCCTTGGCCTGTAAGTCCTTGAGATGGGATTCCCGATCAAGTCTGTTCTTGTTCAGCTGTGTAAAGCGGCAGTTGCATGACGTGAACTGGCCTTCGCACCAGGGGCAGATCTCTACAGGGCAGCCGAAAACATGGTGCTCTCCGTCTGCCACGGAGCAGGCGGGACAGAGAGACCGGTCAATGGCAACAGGAGTGTAAACCGCGACATTTGAGATATCCCGAAATTTTTTTAAAAAAGACTCACGATTGGCGAATCCGAAAAAGTTGAGGACCTCTTCGTCCCAGATCCCTTTCGAGAGGGCGCCTATAAATTCCGCCTTTTCCTGGGTCACGATAAAGAGGTAGTCCTCATAAAGTGTCGTGGCGCTTATCAGAAAGACGCCTTTCTGCCGCTCCAGTTCCCGAAGTATCTTTATGACGTCGTCCCGGGCATCCGGCAGGTAACTGTAGAAGGCGTGAAAAAGGTTGAGAGCGACCCGGTCGGCCCCATGTTTCTCGATCAGTTCGATGCCGACTTTACGATGTTCTTCCGGCGCCGCGTATTGCATGAGGAGTTTTATCTCATCTACTCTTTCCTGCGTTGTTTTAAATTCCATTAATATCATAATTCCTACGCAATGTTACGTTAAATGCCTACGCAATGTTACGTTAAATGTTTTTCAGGATGCTCTCCATCCAGAGTCGTGTTTCCCGGCAGATGTCTTCTGCCTGCGTTAATGCCGTGACCACTGCAATTCTCCTGGCCCCGGCAGCAGTGAGTGCCGGGACATGTTCGAGCTTAATCCCCCCCATCACGGTGAAAGGAAGATCTGATACTTCGGAAAAGGTCTCAATTACCTCAATGCCGAGAAAGGAGGAAATGCCTTTTTTGGTCTGGGTCGCAAAGAGGGGGCCGATATTAAAATACGAGGCGCCGCGAGTCTTTGCCGATGCGGCCTGTTCTTTCGTGTTAGCGGAAACACCGATGATAAGGTCCGGCGCAATCCTCCGCGCCTCTTCAGCCGGAAGGTCGTTGTTCCCTAAATGAACGCCGTCTGCATCCGAGGCAAGGGCGATATCGAGCCGGTTGTTGACAATGAACAGGGCGCCTGCTTCTTGGGTTTTGGCGCGGAAGTATTGCGCCTTTTGAAAGACGGTCCCGTCGTCCGACTCTTTGTCGCGTAGCTGGACGATTTTTGCGCCTCCGGTAAGGACGGCATCGAGCCATTCATAATCGGTCCGGCCATTGGCGAGTTTTTCGCATGAAACCGCATATACTGTCGGTTCGTTTATAAATTGTAAGATTCGCTGTTGGTAAAGAGTAGTCATGCTATTTCTGTTATCTGCTGTTTCCCGTTGCCGCAGTGAGGTTGTAGCACTGTTTCAGTGCTGTTTGGAATTGTTTAGTACTTGACCAATATAATATTTTTTCTATATTAAACAAGTTGAGCTGTGCATTTTATAATAAGAAAATAAGACAAACAACCGGGATGTGAGGCCGCTGATTTTTTTTGTTCAGCCGGTTAACGTGTCCGTCTCGTGTTTTTTACGAGACCGACAAAGGTGAAATTATGCTGGAAAAATTTATAAAGGACGAGAAGGCTGAGCTTATTCTCGAAGGAAAAAAATATGAGCTGCCGATCATAGAGGGTGTAGAAGGTGAAAAAGCAATCGATATCCGGTCGCTTAGAAAGGATTCCGGATATATTACGCTCGACAGCGGCTATATGAACACCGGATCCTGCGCGAGTGAGATCACCTTTCTCGATGGTGAAGAGGGGATCTTGAATTACCGCGGCTATTCTATCGAAGACCTGGCAGAGAAATGCTCCTTTGTCGAGGTCGCCTATCTCCTGGTCCACGGCAGCCTGCCGACTGAGGACCAGCGACAGGAGTTCAGCCGGATGTTGAGCGATAATGCCCTGATTCATGAGGATATGATCCATTTCTTTGACAGCTTTCCGGTAAATTCACCGCCTATGGCCATTCTTTCTTCCATGGTCAGCTCGCTGTGTAGTTTTTATCCTGAGATGACTGAAAATCCCTTTGAAAATATCGATAAGATGGCTGCCCGTCTGCTCTCAAAGGTGAGGACGATCGCCGCTTTCTCTTATAAGAAATCCAAGGGGCAGCCGTTGGTGTACCCAAGGCATGATCTCTCCTATTGTGCGAATTTTTTGAACATGATGTTTGATTCCCCTGTCAAACCGTATGAGATACAGCCTGAAGTGGTTGCGGCTTTGAATAAACTCCTCATTCTGCATGGCGATCATGAGCAGAATTGTTCCACTTCGACCGTGCGGCTGGTCGGAAGCGCGCGGGTCAATCTCTATGCATCCATCTCAGCCGGCATCAGCGCCCTCTGGGGACCGTTGCACGGCGGCGCCAATCAGGCGGTCATGGACATGCTCGAAAATATCTATCATTATGACAACGGCGATTTTATGAAATATGTCGATCGGGCAAAGGACCCGAATGATTCATTCCGGCTCGCCGGTTTCGGGCACCGGGTCTATAAGACCTTTGATCCCAGGATGCGGATCATCAAGAAGGCGTGTAACGAAGTGCTTGAGGCCCTGAATGTACAAGACCCCCTCCTTGATATCGCCAAGTCGCTGGAAGAGGTTGCCTTGAATGATGAGTATTTTCTCAAACGGAACCTCTATCCGAATGTTGATTTCTACAGCGGTATTATCTACCGGGCGATCGGCATCCCCAACAATATGTTCACCGTCATGTTCGCCCTTGGCAGGCTTCCCGGATGGATCGCTCACTGGAAGGAGATGTGGGACGATCCAAACTGGCGTATAGGCCGTCCGCGCCAGATCTATATCGGCCCGCCCTGCCGGCCTTTTGTTGAGATTGAGGACAGGGTGGCAGAGTAATCTTGAATCCGTGAAAAAAAAATTAAAGTTGGTGTTTGTTTCTGTCGATAAGTAGTACGTACTTTCTCGCCAAAAAAATGCAGAATATTTTGTGCTGGGAGACTTGCTGAGACTGTCAATGTATTGAGCAAGAGGAAAGGAACGTATGTCAGGCATAAACTCCATGTTAGCAGGTCGTC
>DAOVSZ010000123.1 GCA_030627725.1 Desulfobulbaceae bacterium | reverse complement strand
TTCAGTTGGTAGAGTCCCGCCAGAGGCGGGATTAACCACCTTGTCGCAAGTTCGAGTCTTGCTCGAGGAGCCAGTTTTTTTGCCCGATCTTTATAAGGT
Organism: Desulfobulbaceae bacterium; assembly: GCA_030627725.1. Classification (GTDB taxonomy): domain Bacteria; phylum Desulfobacterota; class Desulfobulbia; order Desulfobulbales; family DAOVSZ01; genus DAOVSZ01. The sequence goes on along the minus strand of DAOVSZ010000123.1, from coordinate 7,612 downwards.
CGGGTTTTTTTATTTATGAGCCATTCAGTATACATTCTCCAGAGTGAATCAACGGCCCGGTATTACTGCGGCTATTCAAACGATGTCGAACGCCGTTTGAGGCAGCACAATGATCCGGATTACCGCGGGTCCAAAACGACCAAACGTTTTGTTGGGCCTTGGAAACTTGTCAATGTATTCGAATGTGAATCTGGAGGGGAGGCCGTCAGGCTTGAAAGGAAAATCAAGAAACGAGGTATCTTTCGTTATCTGAAAGACATTCAGTTGGTAGAGTCCCGCCAGAGGCGGGATTAACCACCTTGTCGCCCGTGGCCTGTCCCGCAAAATGCGGGATTCGAGTCCGGCCCGGGGAGCCAGTTTTTTTGCCCGGCATGCTTGTATCGCCGGGCCTTTTTTTGTTCAATGTGCTGGGTGTATATTCAAGCCTGCATTTCTCAAAGCTATGATGGGGAGATTGCTCCGGTGTTGTCGTTATCAGCGACTGGTGAGGGCTTGAACACGGCTGTGAAGTGAAATGAAGAACCCTTGTTCTCAACGCTTTCAATCCATATCTCTCCGCGCAGCATGGGAATAAGGTTGGCGCAGATTGCCAGCCCCAGCCCAGCCCCCTCGTGTTTCCTGGTCTGCCAGCCCTCCGCCTGTGTGAAGAGGTCAAATATTATCTCCTGTTTGTTTTGCGGAATTCCGGGTCCTGTATCGTGAATTATGAAGTGCAGTTGGACGTTCTTCGGGTCTATTCGTTCTTCTGACTTTACTTCGATTGTGACCTGGCCCTGATCGCTGAATTTAATGGCATTGTCAATCAGGTTGTTGAGGATGCCCTGCAGCGCTTTTATTCCCCCCTTGAAAATGTCGGAGATCCTGTCTGGAACAGACAGGATAATCTGAATGTCCTTTTCGTCTGCCGCAGCTTTGTGTAACTGTACAGCTTCGTCCAGGACCTGGCGCAGCCTGAAACGTACGTCGGGAATGACACCCGGGTGGGCGGGGATTGTAGAAAAGTTGAGAATCTGGTTGATAAGGTTGGAGAATCGCTTTGAAGAGACCGTCATCAGGTCCAGATAATGCCGCTGTTCCTCGTTTAAGGGGGTCTTGCTTAAGAGATTCTGCATCCCGAGAATGCCGTTTAGGGGCGTCCGGAGTTCGTGGCTGATCGTGCTGATAAAGGCGGTCTTTGCCTGACTGGCCTGCTCTGCCGCCGACTTGGCCAGCCATAGTTCTTTTTCCGTCTTTTTGCGGGCGGCAATCTCCTTTCGAAGTTTGTTGATAAGGCTTCTTTCATATGTGATTCTGCTCAGCTTGGCGGCCAGTTCGTCAGGGGTGATCGGTTTTTCAATAAAATCGGCAGCTCCGGCATTTATCATTTCGATGTATTTATAATCCTTGCTGAAGCCGGTCACAACGATGACGTCCGTCTCCGGAAAGTTGGCATTGACGTGTCGTAACAGCTCCATCCCGTCCAGTTCCGGCATCATCATGTCGGTTATGACAATGCTGAACACCTCGTCCTCCAGTCGTTCAATCGCGGAACGGCCGTTTTCCGCGGTAGCACATGTATAGCCGAAGCGTAAAATCAGCTTTGACATCAACTCCAGGTTCAGGGGATCGTCATCAACAATAAGTATGTTGATATCTTCTTCGGCAAGATTGTTCGGAGTATGTTCGGGCATTCTCGTAGTTCCGGATTCAAGGTTCATTTGATCGGAATTTTTCCTTATTCAACCCTGGACGTGGAATCTTGGATTGCAATCAACGGCTAGGATAACCTCTTGATACGACTTTATTTTTAGCTGGCAGCTGATAGTTGAATACTGAGCGCTCAATTTATCCATCGGCAAACGCCTGCCTGATGGAGAGGATTTCCTCTTTGGAAGTAAGAAAGAGATCAAGCAGGTCCGGGTCGAAATGTTTCCCTTTTTCCGTGCTTAAGAGTTCAAAAGCTTCATCGGTAGGCATAGCTTTTTTGTATACACGATCTGAGGTAAGGGCGTCAAAAACGTCGCAGATTGCGGCGATCCTTCCTTCAACCGGTATCTCTTCTCCGGCCAGGCCGGAAGGGTACCCGGATCCATCGTATTTTTCATGGTGGGTCCAGGCGATGATCGCAGCGAGCTGAAGCAGTTCCGAGTTCGAGTCGGACAGTATCCGGTAGCCGATCTCCGCATGCCCTTTGATCATTTCAAACTCTTCCGCGGTCAGTTTCCCCGGTTTGAGGAGAACGGTGTCGGAAATTCCGACCTTGCCGACGTCGTGCAGCGGACTGGCCATCCGGATCCGCTCACACAGTGCGGCCGGAATTCCCGCTTTTTTTGCCAGCAGCTTGCAGTAATGGCTCATCCTGACGGTATGCTGGGCAGTCTCGTTGTCCCTGAATTCCGTTGCCTTTGCAAGACGCAGGATGGTTTCTTCCTGTGAGCTGTGAAGTTCTCGGGTCCTGTCCTCAACAAGGGCTTCGAGTTCCCGGCTGTATCTTCTGTTGTCGATTTCGAGCCGGCGGAGGCGGAGCGCGTTGGCTACGCTGATGCAGATCTCGTTACGATTGAAGGGTTTGATGACATAATCATAGGCGCCCAGTTCCAGGGTCTGGACAGCGACGTTTCTGTCATCAACTGCTGTTACCATGATCACGGCCAGGTCTTGGAAGCTCTGCTGAATGCTGTGCAGGAGTTCGATGCCGGTCATCCCCGGCATATTGATATCTGAAATGACCAGAGCAAACGTTTCCTGTCTGAGAATATCAATCGCTCCCTGGCCACTGTCGACGGTCCGGCAGGAGTATCCTTCCGCGTCCAGAATCCTGAACAGGATTTCACGCATGGTCTCTTCATCGTCAACAACGAGAATCCGCTGGTTGGAATGATTCTGCATAGTTGTTTCCTGAGATGGTGTGACTGATTCGGTTCAATTGGGTACTTTCACAAGTTTATCGAAAAATGAGGGGGAAAGTCAATACGGATCTTATCTCTTTGACACCGGCACGGGCGTACTGTAGCTTGATAAGGGACAGGGACAGGGACAGGGACAGGGACAGGGACAGGGGACAGGGGATGGTATTGCTCGCGCGGTTGATACGTTTAAGTTTTTTATGGATACTGCTTGCCGGAATGGGCGGGTTTGTCCATGCAGAGGAGTCTTGCGGCCGGATCAGGGCCTTTGTCAGCGTTCTGCCGCAGGTCTATTTTGTAGAGCGGGTAGGGGGCAGCCGGGTAGTGGTTGATGCCCTTGTTCAGCCGGGGCAGGACCCGCATACCTATACGCCCACGCCAAGGCAGGTGGCAGCGCTGGCCGAGGCGCAGCTGTTTTTTCGTGTCGGCATGCCGTTTGAGGAGAATTTGATGCCCAAGCTTGCCGGCATCATGGAAAGGATTCATGTTGTGGACCTGCGGCAGGGGATCCTGGTTCAGGATGCTATTGGGCATGATCACCATGCGCATGAGGAGGGTCATCATGAAGGAGAACCTGACCCACACATCTGGATGAATCCGATGCACGTGAAGCATATGGCCGCCTTGATCCGGGACTCTCTCATTCTGCTCGATCCTTCTGGAACAGATCTGTATGAAAAGAATTTCAGGGCCTTTGCTGATGACCTTGACGGCCTTCATGGGCGTATCTCCACGGTCCTTGCGCCTCTTGCTAAAAGGACCATATTCGTCTTTCATCCGGCATACGGATATTTTGCAGATGCCTATGGCTTGGTCCAGAAGGCAGTTGAGGCAGGCGGCAAGGAGCCTTTGCCACGACATCTTTATGGTCTTATCCGTGAGGCAAAAAAAGACGGGGTCCGGGTCGTTTTTGTCCAGCCGCAGTTTTCTGGAAAAAGCGCTGCAACAATTGCAAAAGCGATTAACGGCGTTGTCCTGCCGCTTGACCCTCTGGCAAAAGACTATATGAAGAATATGGAAGAGATGGCGGAAAAAGTGGAAGAAGCGTTGAGGGAGTGAAGAAGGGGTTTAAGCCTCATTCCCTTTCCTCACATCAGAATGTTTCCTTTTGCATACCGGGCGATCTTGATCAGGGATTCGTTCATGGTGTCGAGGCGGCTGATCAGTCGTTCGATAATATAATTTTTTATCTTATCGCGGATCTCCGGTGTCACCTTTCTGAAAAAAGAGTCATTCATCTTGATGGTCATGACTCGTTCCGCGGCAATGACACTGCTGTGTCTCGGCTTTTTGGTAAAGAACGACATCTCGCCGAATATGTCACCGGGTTTGAGTTCGGAAAGGACATTGCCGACGCCTTCTTTGGTGATCTTCACCTTTCCGGTGACGAGAAGAAACAAGGATGAACACTGATCGCCTTCCTTGATGATAACGTCTCCCTCGTTGAATCCAAGCATGGAATGTTCCATTTCGGAAAAAGTTCTTCTTTCCTCTTCCGTGAAGTTCTGAAACATCTCGATATCTTTGATCATTTCGTAGAGGGCCATGGCCGTTTCCTCTCATCGGTAGTGGAAAAAGGTCGAACCTGTTTCTGATCGCATCCCTGTGCTGCTTGTAATCGGCGTACAGGAATTAAGAGCGAAAAGAAGATAATAAAATCAGGATAGATGTATTATTCAGGAATGTCAACGGGGTATTCTGCTTCATTCCGGCAATCCGGAATTATTAAACGCAGTTTCGCTGTTCTTTATAACTGCTGAAACGGCTTTTTTTATTCAGGTCCTTGATCGTTATTGCCTCATTGTTTGCATTTTTCCGGCACAGGAAGAATACGAGGGGTCTTTAAGAGAGGATTTCTGTCTACCATAAGGTCACAGCCATATGTTTTGATGAGCAGGTCGCGGGTAAGGACATCCTCTGGCGGTCCGTGTCTGACGATTCTTCCATCCTGCATCAGGACGACCGGTTCTCCATACATGGCAGCCAGGTTCAGGTCGTGAGAGACCATGATGATGGTGCTCTGCCTTTTGCTTCTGAAACGTTCCAGAAGGTCCATGATATGGATCTGATGCGCCAGGTCGAGTGCTGCCGTCGGTTCGTCAAGGAGGATGATTTCAGGGTCTTGGCACAGGGCGCGGGCAATAATGACGCGTTGCCTTTCTCCACCACTCAGGTGATGCAGCCTGCGGTCGGCAAGATGCGTCACATCGGTGAATTCCATCGCCTGCCAGGCCTTTTCATTGTCATGTTTCTGTTCAAAACCCAGAAGGCCGAGGTGGGGAGCGCGGCCCATGAGTACGGTTTCTAAAACAGTAAAAGGAAAATCGAGCGGTATTTCCTGGGGAACGACCGCGATTTTTTTTGCAAGTTCCCGTCTGGAATATGAAGAGATATGGTGTGAGAATATTTCTGTTGTGCCGGTAGAAGGATTCAGAAGGCCGGCGATAATTTTTAACAGGGATGTTTTTCCGGCGCCGTTGGGGCCGATAATGATCAGCAGCTCTCCACTGGAAACCGTGAGAGAGATGTCCTGTAATATTGTGCTGTCGCCGTATCGAAGCTCTATGTTTCGTAATGCAACCGGATTCATCTTCGCCGCCTCCAGAGCAGAATGATAAAGAGAGGTGCGCCGATGAGTGCGGTTATGATACCGACCGGCATTTCCCCTTCTGAAGGGAGCAGTCGAGCCAGGATGTCGCAGACGATGAGATAGCTTGCGCCGCCGAGAATGCTTGCAGGCACCAGAAGCCTGTGGTCAGGGCCCAGGATAAGGCGGAAGATATGCGGCACAACAAGGCCGACAAAACCGACCAACCCGGCTTGACAGACTACGGTGCTGACCATGAAGGATGTGATAATAAGAAGTGTGATCGTTACTTTTTTTACCTGAACGCCGAGAGCAGCGGCGTTCTCGCGTCCTGCGAGCAGGAGGTTCATGGGGCGGGCAAAAAGGAAAATGACGACAAAACAGGGAAGGATGGTGAGAAGAATCGGGAGCTGCCTGTTTTGAAACATGGAGAGGTCGCCCATAAGCCAGAACAGGATATGATGCATCTGAGAGGACTGGGTCATGGAGATCAGAAACATGATCACTGCACCGCAGAAGGCGTTTGCCATCACCCCGCCCAGGAGCATGGAATCACGACTCATTTCTCGTCTGCTGCCTGCCATGAGCATGATGAGCCCGAGGGTGATGATACTGCCGCCAAAGGCGGAAAGTGATATGCCGGGAAAAGAGGGGAGTCCGGCCATAATGCCGAGAATTGCACCGATCGCAGAGCCGCCTGAGACGCCCAGGATATACGGCTCGGCAAGTGGATTGCGTAAAAGGGCCTGAAAAACCAGACCGCCTAACGACAGCGATGCGCCAACTGCCGCAGCAAGCACAACCCTCGGGAGTCGGATTTGCCAGATAATTGTATGGAGCATAGTGTCGTGGCCGTGTCGCTGCCAGAGAGCGTTAAAGATAGTATGCAGAGATGCTTCTGCTGATCCGAGAGCAAGGCCTGCGAATGCGACGCAGATCAGCACAGCACCGAGCACCGGCATAAGAATCATAAGACGGACGAAGACAGGTTGTGATTGGAGAGAGTTTTTCTTCACGAGTTATGGGTTGCGGGTTACGAGTTTTGGGTGAAGGATTGCGGCAAGAGTTTCCAGCCCGTCTACAAGCCTCTTGGTCGGACGGTTAAAAAGATCCGGGTCAACGACATGAATCCTGTTTGTTTTGACTGCAGGAAGATTTGGCCAACGCTGCCATGCGACCCGTAAGTCTCGGGGCGTGTGGCTTCCTGTCATTGCGCTTATCAGGACGACATCAGGTTGCATCATCATGATTTCCTCCCAGTTATACCGAGGGTAATCATTGCCGTCTGCAGCAAGATTCAGCCCGCCGGCCAGCCCGATCAACTCATTGATAAATGTATTTTTGCCGGCGCTTACCAGGAGCTCGGCATCGATCTGGAAAAAGACCTTCGGTTTTGTGATGACGTGTGCGAGCCGTTTTTTTACGTTGCGAATCCGTTCTTTCATGTTTCGAATCAGGATCTCTGCGTCTTTTTTCGCATCTAAAGCTGCGCCGATTCCGGCAATGGCAGCCATGGTCTGGTCAAGATTTCTGGGGTCAACACTATAAACTGGAATCTTCAGGTCCAGCAGATGCTGGAGGGTATGTGGCGGATTGCCGTCCTTGATCGCCAGGCAGAGGTCAGGTCTGAGTGCAATAATCCGTTCAAGATCCAGTCGGACATAGGAGCCGACCCTTGGAAGGCGTTTGGCGGCATCCGGGTAATTGCTGAACAGGGTCGCGCCGACAAGCTTTTTCTCCTGGCCAAGTTGATACACGATTTCCGTCAGGCTGGGGGCCAGAGAAACAACACGTAAAGGCGGGAGAGGAAGCGTTGTTTTTCTGCCGGCCTGGTCGATAAACTCCGCTGCCGATCCCATTTGGCAGGGGTTCGCGAACATGGTAAGGGCGAGTAAAATAAGTATGAGAGATTTATTTTTCATACAGTAACTTATCTGAGGTGAAAGCGGACCGGTACCTGGACCCACATTTCTACATTTTCTCCATCGCGGGTTCCTGGGGAAAAGGTCCATTTTTGTACCGCTGTTAAAGCTGCTTTGTCTAAAATTCCGTGCCCGCTTGAGGAGACAGGTTTTATCTCAGAGGGGTTCCCGTCAGCATCAACAAGCACCTGAAGCATCACAGTTCCCTGCAGTCGCCG
>DAOVSZ010000171.1 GCA_030627725.1 Desulfobulbaceae bacterium | reverse complement strand
TCTGGCGATGAAAGAAAACTATGGCACCATTGTCATGGGGCGTCGCGGCAAAGATACCAAAAAAGGTATCTTCAAAGGGGTTTCCGATCGTGTCATATTCAAGGCGGAGCATATTGCCTTCTGGATAGTGGGTTGAGCAGTTACGATGAAGCACGGGGTACGTTACGGGACTCTTCTCAGGCTTTTCGTTATAGGTGTCTGGATATCGCTTTTTGGGGCGCTCCTGTTCAGAGATGTCTTTGTCAAGTCGGTGGACCTGAGGGAAATCCAGGCGCTTCAACAGGGCCGTGAGGAGAGCTATCAGGGCATCTTTTTCAAGAAAGAACGGATAGGCTATGTCAGGAACCGGTTTGTCCCTGCCGGCAACAATACCATCCGGATGGAGCAGGATGCCCTGCTGCATCTCAACATCCTCGATCAGGTCCATCCTGTCCGTATGCGCGTTGAGGCAAGCCTGACCGAAGGACTGCTGCTGCAGAGCTTCCGGTTCGAACTCTCCTCCCCTTTTTACAGGATGATTGCCAAGGGCCATGTGCAGGGTCGGGATGTCCGGTTCTCGCTCACAACCGGCAAGGAAACAATCGAAGATGTGGTGCATCTGAAGAGTCCTCCCTACCTCTCCACAAACCAGCGAGGGTATCTCCTGAAGCAGGGCCTTGATGTCGGTGAGAAGATCAGGATTCCTTATTTTGACCCGGTCTCACTGTCCGGTAAGGATACGATGATGGAGTATAAGGGGCTGGTAAAGATCCTGATCTCCGGACGTATCCAAAAGCTGCACCATTTTGTGGAAAATTTTTCCGGCATCCGGATCAATTCCTGGCTGGACGAGGAAGGAAACGTTGTCAAAGAGGAGTCGCCGGCCGGGTTTGTCTTTATCCGGGAGCCGGAATTCAAGGCAAAAGATATTGTTGCCAAGGGAAGGGAGATTTTATCGAGCGTCTCAGTGCCTCTTACCGGAAAAATGCCTGACCTCTCGCAGGTGAAAAGTATACGCTACAGGCTGACCCTGCCGACTGATGGTGATTTTGTTCTTAACAAGGACAGGCAGACCTTTGAAAACGGTCTCCTGACAATTACGAAAGAGAATCTTCCAGGAAGTGATGCCTCTCCCTGTGAAGGGCCGGCAGAGGCCTTGGCATCTACCCCCTATATTCAGGTCGCAACCGTTGCAATCGTCAATCGTGCCAGGTCCCTTGTCAAAGTGGCGCCGGACGCGGTGGCAAAGGTTGCGGCCCTGGCCGACTGGGTATATGAAAACATTGAGAAACGACCGGTCCTCGGCATTCCTGACGCGGTGACCACACTGCAGACGCGGACAGGGGATTGTAACGAGCATGCCGCCCTTTTTGCGGCGCTTGCCCGAAGCGTCCAGGTCCCGACCAGGGTTGTTGCCGGCGTTACCTTTCATCAAGGAGCCTTTTTTTATCACGCCTGGAACGAGGTCTGTCTTGATGATACCTGGATTAGCCTGGATACGACGAAGAACCAGTTCCCGGCTGACATCACGCATATAAAATTTGTCGAAGGCGAGACATCAGAGCAGGTAAAGATTGGCGCCTTGCTTGGAAAATTGAAGATAGAGGTGGTTGGGGCAGGGGCTGGGGACTAGGGGCCAGGGGTCAGGGGTCGGGGATCAGGGACAGGGGATAAGAGAGTTATGGAAGGAGAAAACAGAGATCAGAGCTCTACAGCCATAGAGATCAGGGGGCTGTCCAAGGAGTTCGGGGGATATAAGGCGGTGGATGATATCAGCCTTTCTGTTCAGGCGGGAGAGATATTCGGTTTTCTCGGGCCGAACGGGGCCGGCAAGACAACCACGATCAAGATGCTGGCCGGTATCTTAAAGCCTGATTGCGGCAGTATCATGATCAAGGGCATTGACCTCTCTCGTCACCCAACGCAGTGCAAGCAGATAACCGGTTATATTCCGGACCGGCCCTATCTCTATGAGAAGCTTACCGGACTGGAGTTTCTCCGGTTCGTGGCAAGCCTCTACAAACTGCCGGAGAAGATGTTTCATGCCCGGACAGGGTCTTTTCTGGAGATTTTTGATCTTGCCGACTGGAGCCGGCATCTGATCGAAAGCTATTCGCACGGCATGCGGCAGAAGCTGATCATGACCGCGGCCTTCATGCTTGATCCGCCGGTGATCATTGTTGACGAGCCGATGGTGGGGCTCGATCCGAAAAGTGCGAAAATCGTCAAGGAACTTTTCAGGAAACACGCAAGCGAGGGCAAGACTGTCTTCCTATCGACCCATTCCCTTGAGATTGCCGAGGAGTTGTGTGACCGGATAGCGATTATCCTGCAGGGCCGGATCCGCACCTCGGGTGATCTGGCATCTCTGAAGAGAGAGGCGCACCTTGAAGACTCGGACCTTGAAGAGGTCTTCCTGGAACTGACCGGAGCGGTTGAGTTAAACGCGATTATCGCTGCCTTAAGGAGTGAAAAGCGGGAGGGAGTATGAGCAGCCGCAGGATTCTTCTGGCCCCTTTTCTCTGGTCGGCGCGGAACCGTTTTTTTCCGGCCGGAGCATTTCCTTATAAGACCATCGGAGTGGCCCTCTTCGGTCTGGCAATCGTTGTTGCCCTCTATCTTATCTCCTATCGGGTGACGCTTTATTTTCACAGCCAGAGTGAACTCGGGATCATCTTGAGTCTCAAGATTTTCCAGATGGCATGGATCGTTCTTTTTGCCATGCTGGTTTTTTCCTGTATGGTCTCTTCGGTTTCCACCGTTTTTCTTTCCCAGGACAACGAAATTGTGGCTGCAGCCCCGGTCTCGCCTGCCGAGATCTACGGCATGCGTTTTTTTTCCACCAGTGTCTATACTTCCTGGATGATGGTTGTGTTTTCTTTTCCCGTCTTTGCCGCGTATGGCCACGTATTTCATGCCCATTTTCTGTATTGGCCGCTCTTGATGCTCACCATCCTTGCTCTTGCCGCAACAGCGACCTGCTTCGGGATGCTTCTTGTCATCGTTCTGGTCAACCTTTTTCCTGCCAGAAGGACCAAGGATATTGTTCTGTACCTTTCTTTGTGTTTCGGAGTTTTTATCTATGTAATGTTCCGCATCATCCAGCCGGAAGAGCTGGTCAACCCTGAAAAGTACGGCCATTTTATCGAATACCTCTCAAGCATCTCCTCGCCTGCCGGGCCCTATGTGCCCGCAGCCTGGGCTGCCAACTTTCTCTCCACCTATCTGCTGGACCGGCAGGTGGACTGGCTTCTGTTCGGACTCATCCTTGTGAGCCCGTTTTCGCTCTTTTTTCTCGGAGAGTGGGCCATGGAATGCTTCTTTTTTGCCGGCTATACAAAATCACAGGAATCATTCGGCGGCTACCGGCGTTTTGCCGGAAGCGTACGGCACAGGAGTCGCTGGCAGTGGATTCTTTCCAAGGAACTCAAAACCCTGTTCAGGGATTCCGCCGAGTGGTCGCAGCTGTTCATGGTCGGCGCGCTTGTTATGGTCTATCTGTATAACTTTACCCTGCTGCCGGTTGACCGCTCTCCATTTGCCAAGGAATATATCACCAACCTCATCTCCTTTTTGAACGTCGGCCTGGCAGGATTTATGGTCGCCTCGCTTGCCGCCCGTTTTGCATATCCTTCCGTCGGCGCCGAGGGGGGGGCATTTTATCTTATCCAGTCCGCCCCCATCTCCATGAGACGGTACCTGTTTACGAAATACCTGATGTATGTTGTTCCCTTTACCGTGCTTTCGCTGGTTCTTGTTGTCGTTTCCGACCATCTGCTGCAGATAGAAGGCCCGATGTGGTGGTTTTCGGTGGTGACGAGCACCATTATCACCTGGACGGTGGTGGCAATGGCCGTTGGCTTTGGGGCCCTGTATGCCGATTTTAAGGCCGAGAGCCGGGCAGCGGCCCTCGGCGGCATGGGGGCGATTCTCTTTCTTCTGACCTCTCTGGCATATGAGTTGTGTGTTATTTTCTTAGGTTCGCTGCCTGCCTATCGGATTGTGAAGAAATGGCTCAAGGGGTCGGGTTTTATGAAAAATGATCTGTATCTTCTTGCCGGATGGGTGCTTGCCGTGTTGGCGCTTTCTTTTTTTCTTGCCTTTTTCTTTTTCAGAAAAGGGGTGCGGCACCTTGAGGACCTGGAATAATAGAATTAAATTAATTATATTAATACCTTCGGCCCCTCCATTTTTGTTGCAGCCGCAAAAAAAGAGAGCAGTCTTTCCCTTGTTATGATATTATAAGGCATTCAAAAAAAAATTGAGAAAATGAGGTGGCGCTATGGAAGAAAGAAATGAAATACTTGATCGTAGAGAGAACATGCGGTTTCCGGTGAGAAGCTATTCAATAGCGGTCATGGGGCCTCTGGAAAATGGCCTTGGTGATGTGATTGATCTGAGTGTTGATGGGTTTTCATTCCGTTATGATAGTGACGAGAATCTTCTTCTTGAATCAACAGAATCACTGACACTTTTCGGCGAAGAGGACCTTTGCCTCGGTCAGGTAACCTACAAGGCGGTCTCAGATCGGGAGATACGGCCCGGCCGTGCTGATACACCTCGCCGGTGCGGGGTAAAATTCGGGAAGCTTTCGCAAAGCCAGGAGGCGCAGCTGAAAAATTTCATCTGGAACCATGCCTGCATTGAAGTGTCGCAGGCCTAACTGATTTTTGCGCAATTTATTTAAAAAAGGCAGGGTGCTCATCACACCCTGCCTTTTTTCGTTTCAATAAAAGGTAACTGTTCAGCAGCACTCCATCCGCTCATTCGCTGCGCTCACCAGCTGCACACGATCAGACCTTCTCGCATAGCAAACTATAGCTCGTCAGCCTGCTTGTGCACATCTGAAGCACTGCTGAACAGTTACGGGATGGAGTTTAGGCTATGTTTGTCGCTCCACCTGAATAGTTACAATAAAAGTAACTATTCAGCAGCGCAGCCGCTGAGTGATTCCGGCCTGGCTGGAATCAGGCAGGCAGTGCGTCCCCTTCGTTTTTTTTCATAATTTCATAAATATCAAGGATTGCGACCAGGTGTTTTTTCCGTTTGTAGATGCCGTTGAAGAAGGCGCCGTTGATCCCGGACAGGTTTGATGGCGGAGGTTCAATATCCGACGGATCGGCATTGACGACATCGGTCACCTTGTCTACCAGCAGGCCAATATTTTCGTCACCAAGCCGGACAACAACAATTCGCATCTCAGAATCAATTGCAAGCGGTTCAAACCCGAATTTTTTTCTCAGGTCAATAACCGTAACGATTTCACCGCGTAAATTTATGACCCCCCGCACATAGTCGGGAGCACGGTGCACAACGGTGATATCCGTCTGTTTGTTAATTTCGCCGACATGGCAGGTATCAAGGCCGCAGATCAAATCGCCGGTGTGAAACAGGGCAAGTTCTCTGCCGCCGGTGGTCAAGGGTGTGTCTGTTTCCTGCTGCATGATATTTCCTTAAGAGAGATAGCGGTCTATTGTATTGATTATCTTCTCTCTGTCAAGTTTGATCATATACTCGTTGACTCCTGCCTGAATCCCTCGTTTCTCCGCTGCATCTCCCGCAACAGAAGTAACTGCGATGATCGGCATGTCTTTCATGTCCGGGTTTGACCGTATGCGCTCGGTCATTTCAAGGCCGTCCATGTTGGGCATTTCGATATCTGTCAGGATGAGACCGACAGACTCATTCTCAAGGACCTTCAAGGCCTCGATGCCGTCAAATGCCTGAAGAGGGGTATAGCCTGCTTCGGCAACAAAATCACAGAGCTGGTTCATGAAAAATTTTGAATCTTCAACAATAAGAATAGTGGAAGATTTTTCCGAAGTTCTCTCCCTGGCCGCGGCCGCTACCAACTCCGGCATAAGGGTGGAGATAATCCCGTAGAGGTCGACCAGAAGGGTGATCTGGTCCATGATAATCGCAGAGCCCATGATGCCGGGCTGTTTATGGGTTATATCGTCGATGTCCGGTTTGAGTGTAATAATGTCTAATTTTTCGGAAACCCATATGCCGACTTGCTTGCCGCCAATCTGGAAGACCACGATATAGCTGTTCTTGGTGCTCTTATCTCTTGGGGTTACCTTGGCAATTTCATCAACGGTAAAGAGCGGCAGGGTGCCGCCGCGATACTGAATATTCTGGCGGCCGCCGGTCGTCTCGATATTGCTGTTTTTAATTTTTTCGATCCGGGAGACAAG
>DAOVSZ010000246.1 GCA_030627725.1 Desulfobulbaceae bacterium | reverse complement strand
TTTTCTTTATTGTGATTGTCCGGGGGACAGTAACATGAGATTACGAATCCAGCCAGAAGGAATGAACACAGGAGGAGTCGGAATGTTCGTGACATGAGATTCACCTGAAAAAACTTGAGCATTTTACGTGCATGTCTTTTAACGAACTCTTTAATAAAGCTTACACTAACCAAGTATCATCTCAATATCAAATTATTTAAAAAAAAATCCCCCACGGATAACCGCGGGGGATTTTTGGATCAACAGTTACAGGATGGTGTTTAGGGCAAGTTTCCAACTCCACCTGAATAGTTACCAACAGTTTATTAATAAACAGATTCTATTCAGCTACGGCAATCTTGACCAGTTTGTCTCCAGGCTGCATGGCATCGCCGATTTTTGCCGAGATCTGCTCGACGGTTCCAGCGACCTCGCTTGCCACCGGGGTCTGCATCTTCATCGCCTCAAGCATGACAAGGCGGTCACCGGGCTGGACTTCCTGGCCTTCTTCAACCGAGACCTCACAGACATTGGCGGAAAAAGGCGCCCGCATGTCGCCTGCCTTGGCAAGGTCTGCTATCTCTTCCTTGCTCAAGGTCACCACGGCAACAGCGCCTGCAGCGACCTCTTCAGCAAAGGTATATACACGCTGATGATGGTCCACGTTCAGGTAGATGTTGGTTTCAGTCTTGTCTTGACTCATCTGACGCGGTCCGACCTCGATGATGTGCTCCTTGCCGTTATGGTCGGTAAACTTCAGGGTCTCGCCGATCCCGAACCCGCCTCTTCTGATCAGCATGCTCGGAGGAAGGACATACACCTTGCCGAATTTCTCTTCAAACTTGAAAAAATCGACCGCATCGTTGGGATGCTGCAAATAGGTCACCAGCTGCTGTTCGGTCGGCTCCTGCCCGATCCGTTCGGCAAGTGTCCGGCGCTCTTTCTCAATGTCCATATCCTCAATCGCTTCCGTGCCGCCTTCTTTTTCAAGGATCTCCTTCCAGTCAGCGCCAAAGACCTTCTCATAGATCCAGTCAGCCGGCTGATAAAAGGGAAACGGCCCGTATTTTCCGAGCAGAAGGTTTTTCAGATCACCTGACGGATTGCCGTACCGGTCATTGTCAAGGACATTGCTGACCGCAGTTGTCCAGAGGATCTGGGACCCGGGAGTCACACTCCAGTAATTGCCGAGGTCGATCTGGACCTTGGGCAGCTCTTCATGGAGAATCTCCGGCATCCGGTCAAGGAATTTCCCCTTGAATGCCTGCTCAAAGCTGCTTCCCATGGCGCCGCCGGGCAGCTTATGGATCTGCACGGTAGGCAAAAAACCCTTGAATTGCGACTCAAAATACTCGTAATGCTCACGCTCGCCGCGCAACACCTCGGAGGTCTCAACAACGGCCTTTTCATCAATCCCGACCGCCACCTTGCCATGCTCTTTTAAGGTATGGATGACGGACAGGATCGGAGGCGGACCGAAATAGCCGGTAAAGGCATGGTCCGCCGCATCAACGATATCAGCGCCGTTCAGCACCGCGGCCTCGATCCTGCCGACATCGTTGCTGTCCGTATTATGACCGTGATAATGAATGACCATGTCCGGATACGTGTCCTTAATGGCACGAACCAGCTCTCCGATCCGTTTCGGGGTGCCGAGTCCGCCATGGTTCTTGATGCAGAGCAGGATCTCGTCGCCTGTTACATCAAGAATCTCGCCGACCTTTTTCACGTAATACTCATCCGTATGCTCAGGCCCGGTCGAGAAACAGATCGATGGTTCGAGGATCTTACCGGCCCTCTGGACTTCTTCGAACACCGCCTGCATATTGGGGATGTGGTTCATGAAATCAAACACCCGCCAGACATCTACATACTTTGCAAACTCTTTCACCGTCAGCCGGATCACGTTCTGCGGATAGGGACGATACCCAAACAGATTCACCCCCCGGCAGAGGGTCTGAAACATGGTGTTCGGCATCTTCTCCCGCATCAGTTCCAGCTTCAGAAAAGGGTCAACCTGCTTCCGCAGAATATCGACATGAACTGAGGCGCCGCCGGTGATCTCCAGCGAGAAATACCCGGCATCCTCCCTTTGCTTGGCTGCCAAGAGATCGGTATGCAGCAGAATTCTGTTTTTAAAGTCCGACTGCGAAAGATCGCGAGCGGTGTTGGTAATAAAATAGCCATCCGCAGACCGGATCGTCTTCAATACTTCGGTGATACTCATTCCTTGAACAATTCGTTCCATAACAGGTCCTCACATATATGGGGCAGAACCTTTGAAAACGGAATCCACGGCTTTTGAATAATGTCTCATGAGCCGTCTCTCCCGGTTCGCCTGTCCCCGGTCTTTTAAATCGCGTATGGATTTTCCTTTTTGTGGTGAATTTCAGCTATCAGCCGGGCCAGTTTATTGACTTCCGTAGCCTGCTCCTCATACTCCATAAGGTGAGTATGCGTCTCCAGGAACGAGGTGTCAAAATCACCCTTCTGAAAGTCCGGATCGTTAATCAGCTTCAAATAAAACGGAATCGTCGTCTTCGGGCCGACAATCACATAATTCGTCAGGCAGCGGCGCAGACGGTCCACGGTTTCGCTCCAGGTGAAGCCATGGACAGTCAGCTTGACCAGAAGGGAATCATACACCTCGGGGATAGTAAACCCCTGATAGACGAAACCGTCGAGCCGCACACCATAACCGCCCGGCGAACGGTAGACGCTCACCGTCTTGCCTCCCTCAGGCATGAAGTTGTTCTGCGGATCTTCAGCATTTATGCGCATCTCAATGGCATGGCCCCGGATCTGAACATCATCCTGTGCAAAGGCCAGCTTCATCCCGAAGGCAATCTTCAACTGGGTCCGGACAATGTCAATGCCGGTGACCATCTCGGTCACGGTGTGCTCTACCTGGACCCGGGTATTAATTTCCATGAAGTAGTAATTCATGTCTTTATCGATGAGAAACTCAACCGTGCCGGCATTGGTATAGTTAGCAGCTTTGGCCGCCTTGACAGCGGTCTCGCAGATCTTGTCGAGAAGGCCCTGGTCCTCGATAAGGGAAGGGGCGATTTCAACCAGTTTCTGGTTCCGACGCTGGATGGAACAGTCACGGGTGCCCAGGTGGACCGTGGAGCCGAAATTATCGGCCATCACCTGCACCTCAACATGTTTGGGATTAATGACAAGCTTCTCCAGATAGACGTTGTCATTATTAAAGGCCGCCTGCGATTCGGCACGCGCGGCCGGAATCTCTTCTGTCATCTGGTCATCGTTTTCAATTCTTCGGATACCGCGTCCGCCTCCGCCTGCAGTGGCTTTCAGCATCAGGGGATAGTCATACTTCTTGGCAAAGGCAAGGGCCTCGTCAACTCCGGCATCACCAGCAGAAAGATTCTGGGTCCCGGGGACCATGGGGATATCGGCATCGTGCATGATTTTGCGTGCCATCACCTTGTCACCGAGTTTCTGAATCACATCAGAAGACGGCCCGACAAAAATGATGCCCGCATCTTCGCAGGCCTTGGCAAATGCAGGATTTTCAGCCAGGAAACCATAGCCGGGGTGTATTGCGTCCGCTCCCGTCTTTTTGGCTGCGGCGATCACCTTGTCGATGTTCAGGTAATCACATCGCGGTCCATCTCCGAGCCAGATCGCCTCGTCGGCAATCCTGATCGGCAGGGACTCGTTGTCCGGGGTTTCATATACTGCAACTGCGGTATGGCCAAGTTCCTGAATGGCGCGGATGATACGCAGCGCAATCTCTCCTCGGTTTGCTACCAGTACTTTCTTTTTCAACGGGACACCTCTTTTTGTATAAATAATTATCTACAGGCAAAACTCAAACAAGGCGTAAACCGGACCATTAAAATAATGCCGGCGCCTTTCGGATTCAAATTAATATAAGCAAAAAATGGGAAAGAACCTGCAAGGAAAACCAACAAGATCACTCACGATCAACACAAAAAAATAGCACAAAGAAACGGAGTTTTCAAGGGGAAAGATAAGGGCGAGGCAGAAGGCAGAAGATAACAGCACAACACCCCTTCAGTTTTCAGCCAAGTGCTGCCCTTTGCCCAATGAACAATTCAATGTCATTAACGTAAGCCACCTTACAATCCCCTCTCTTGGGGGAGAGGGTGAGGGCGAAAAAAAAGGGACGGCAGCCATCATCGGCCGCCGCCCCTGTTAAGGTTTGCGTTAGAGTTTCAAGTTGCTAACTATTCACTTTTCACTCTGAACTTTTCACTGTTTCATCTTACCCCTGCAGCAAGGTCAGAACGTTCTGAGAACTTGCATTCGCCTGTGCCATGGCAAAGGCGCCTGCCTGGTTCAGGATCTGCAACTTGCTGAAGTTTGCCGCCTCTTCTGCAAAGTCAACGTCGCGGATGCTCGATTCAGCAGCAATAACGTTAACCCGTGTCGCAGAGAGGTTCGAGATGGTAGCTATCAGCTGGTTCTGGATAGAACCAAGATCCGCCCGGACCTTATCCAGATCCTTCAGGGCCGCGTCAGCAACAGCAATCGTCTTCTGCGCCCCTGCCTGGGTAAGAACATTGATCTGGGACAACCTGGTCATGGTTGAGGTGCCCATTGCGGTTGTTGCTCCACCGGAATCAGCAGCGTTTGCTGCTAAAACACTGCCGGCTTTCAGGATTGATCCTTCCTGCAGTGTCATTTCCGCTGTAGTTGTCACATCCGCAGCAGTGACAATGTCATCGGTCAAAATAGTTCCAGCGGCATAGGTATTGCCATCCGTAGCGACAAAATCATTCGTCAGGTACGTGCCTTTGGCAATTGTGCTTCCGTATTTGATCGTAGAACCTGTAGCAAGTTCCATATCGGCGGTTGAACTTACAGTCTCATCATTGGCCAGGGTAACT
>DAOVSZ010000152.1 GCA_030627725.1 Desulfobulbaceae bacterium | reverse complement strand
AAGAAATTTGTGCTCATTATAACCTCTCTTTAAATAGTGTATTGCCGAAAGATTCGTTGAGTAAACCCGAGATCTTTGAGCATTGAACCTGAGTTGTTTCGGAAAGTTAAATTCAATTATATCACACCATCAATTCAGACTTAAATTTTTTATTTTATAAATTCAACAAGATGTATCACGTTAGAAAGTTGCGTTTATCTATAACGATCAATGAATTCCATTGATTTTTGTTTCAAAATGGTGTGTATTTTGCCATCATGAATAGGGATATACATCGTGGTTAAAAATAAAATTATCAACTATTGCAGCTTGTTGGTTCAAGTCGGGAAGTTGCGTAAAGGGTAACTACTGAGCAGTTACAGCATGGAGTTTTTTGTGACTTTGAGCTTATACCTGAGTAGTTGCCGTAAAGGAAATACATGAAAGAGTTACGAGTCGGTGTTATCGGGGTGGGGTATCTGGGGAAATTTCACGCTGAAAAATATGCCAATATGGAAGGCGTAACCCTAGCAGGTGTTGCGGACGTCGATCAAGAGGCGGCAAACAGGGTAGCTGCAAAATTCAACACCACCGCCTATAGGGAGTATCATGATCTCCTGGAGCACGTTGATGCGGTGAGCGTTGTGGCGCCGACGACTCTCCATTACAAGATCGCGGCTGACTGCCTTGCCAAAGGAGTAGATATACTCATTGAAAAACCGATGACCAGCACCCTTGAAGAGGCGGATGCGCTCATTGCCGAAGCGGACAAAAAAGATCTTATCCTTCAGGTGGGTCATCTTGAAAGGTTCAATCCGGCGGTCATGGCCATGGAAGAACACTTGACCCATCCGCTCTTTATCGAATCGCACCGTATCCATCAGTTCAAGAACAGGGCCATTGATGTTGACGTTGTGCTTGATCTCATGATCCACGATATTGATATTATCCTTAACATTGTTGATTCACCGATCAGTATCATTCATACCGTCGGGCTGCCGGTTGTCACCCCGACAACGGATATTGCAAATGCCCGTCTGATTTTTGAAAACGGCTGTACCGCCAATGTGACGGTAAGCAGGATATCGAGGGACAATATCCGGCGTATCAGGGTCTTCCAGCCCCGGTCTTTTCTCTCTGTCGACTATGGGAAAAAGGAAATAACGACCATCAGGATAAAGAAAGAGCTCGATGAAAACGGTATGCCGCAGCAGGATGTCGTGTATACTTCATATGAAGAAAAGGATTCTCTTGAGACCGAGTTAAAGGATTTTGTCAAAAACGTCCAAGACAGGTCAATGCCCAGGGTGGCCGGCAGGGAAGGGCGCCGGGCGCTTGATATGGCCTTGCGCATAATGGGCCAGATCAAAGAGCACGCGGAGAAGTACAAGGAACTCATAAAATCGGGATGAAGCAGAAGGTAGAACAATTGTTCCTGTGGGAAAAAATGTGGATATTGGTTTACAGTTTACAGTTTACGGTTGACAGTTGACTGAGAATGTTGAATTTCGAACCAATAGAGGTACTCAGACACTGAACAAGAAAACATCAAATACAAACATAATGATCGTTGCAGGCGAGGCCTCAGGTGATATGCATGGCGCCCGGCTCGTCTCGGCAATCAAAAGAATCTCTTCCGGAAGTACTTTTTCAGGGATTGGCGGCGATGCCTTGAAGGCAGAAGGGGTTGAATTGCTCTGTGACGCCTCAAAGATCGCAGTTGTCGGGCTGCTTGAGGTCTTTGGCCACCTGAAAGATATCCTGGGCGCCTTGCGGGCAATGGAAAGGCGCATGCGGGAACGCCCTCCCGCTCTCCTTATTCTTATCGATTTCCCTGATTTCAACCTGATTCTTGCAAAAAAAGCAAAAAAACTCGGAATCCCAGTTCTCTACTACATCAGTCCGCAGGTATGGGCCTGGCGCAGCGGCCGGGTCAAAAAGATCCGTCGGCTTGTCGATGAAATTGCGGTCATTCTGCCATTTGAAAAGGAATTTTACAGGAAAAAGGGTGTTCGTGTCAGTTTTGTCGGGCATCCTCTCCTGGATTCCGTCAAGCGCGGTGAGGACAGAAACAGTTTTATAGCAACACATGGAATCCGTAAAGGAAATACCCTTGTCGGGATTCTGCCCGGCAGCAGAAAAAGGGAGGTTTCGGCTATGTTGCCTCTCTTTGTTGCCGCGGCAGAGAAACTTGCCGATCGTCATGATAACCTGACCTTCCTCATTCCCCTTGCCTCCACCCTTAAACGCAGCAATTTAGATGAGAACGGCCTTGCCGGCTGTCATCTCGATGTGCGGGTGATTTCGGAAAAGAGATATGATCTTATGGCCGCCTGCGATGTGGTCATGACCGCTTCCGGCACCGTGACTCTCGAACTTGCGATTCTGAATGTGCCGATGGTCGTGGCCTATCGTCTTTCTCCTGTTTCTCATTTTATAGGAAGCCGCCTGATCCGTGTGAAATACGCCTCTCTGGTCAATCTCGTTGCCAACAGGGAAGTGGCGCCGGAACTGCTTCAATATGACGCCACCACGGACAATATTTTTGAGGCAGTCAGTGATCTTCTTGGAAACAGGAAAAAGCGGCAACACATGCGGCGTCAGCTTACTGAGGTCTGCAGGATGCTTGGTGAGCCCGGGGCATCTTATCGAACGGCGGAACTTGTACTGGACATGATTGATGGTTAAATGATAAAAAAATATATAAACTCCGTGTCATCTGTGCACTTTGTAGTGAAAACTTTGCTGACCAGACTCTTATGAAAACAATTTCCTCCGGCATAAAAACCTCTTCACAACGCTTTACGGACGTGAAAGAGCGGGTTGTGGACCTTGTCCGCAACAAGAGGACCCAGCTTCCGACCCTGCCTGTAGTTGCCCAGAAAATTCTTGAACTTGCTCAAGATGAAGATACCTCGGCCCGGGACCTTGAAATTTTTATCGCCAAGGACCAGGCAATCGCCAACAAGGTCTTGAAGCTTGCGAATTCTTCCTATTACGGCATGGGGCGATCGGTTGATACCATTGACCGGGCCATCATGCTGATAGGGTTCGACGAAATCGTCAGCTTGACCATCGGCATGAGTGTCTTTCCTGTCCTTCAGCCCGGCAGCAGACGGAGTTTACTGAATATGCAGGATTTATGGGTCCATTCACTTGGCGCATCGTACGCAGCCCGGCGCGTCTGTTCACAGATTGACAACCAGATTGCATTTTGTAAAAAATCGGTTTTTCTTGTCAGCCTCTTGCATGATATAGGAAAGGCGATTTTCTCAATTTATTTTCCTGATGAATATGCAGTCGTCCTGGAAGAGGCAGACAAAAATCAGGTCCCTCTGTATCAGGTGGAAGAAGAGCTGTTGGGTATAGACCATGGCAATATGGCCTCCATGCTGATGCACCTCTGGAATTTTCCTGAAAGTTTCATCCAGGCTGTCCGGCATCATCATACCCCTGAACTGAGTGAAGATGAATTGCATCATAATGCCCTGTTGATACAACTTGCCAACAGTCTGTCTCATGCTGCCGAGATAGGTAAAAGCGGTTCTCCTTGTGTCGATGATCCTCTGGAGATCGGTGAAAAATTAGGTTTTTTGCCGGGATATATTGAAGATTGTGTGGAATTCCTTCGCTCTCTTCGCCCTGAAATCAGTGCATTCTTTGGTACGAGCGAATAACTCATGACCACTGACAAAAAAACAGACACAGCCATTCAGGATGAAAATCTTTTTCTGAAAAAACAGATAACGCAGATTTCAGGCCGCCTGGAAGACAAAATAGCCGAACTCTCCGCCATCAAGGAGATAGGGAGCGCCCTTAAAGATATACATAATTTCGGTCAAACCTGTCAGACCATTCTTGATATAGTCATAAAAAACACCCTGGCTCAGAACTTTTCCATCATGTTGCTGGATGAGGACAGGAACCGTCTCTTTCTTGTCGCAGCAAGTGATCCGGACCATAAAAGCTTTGTTGAAAAAACCAGTAATATATTTAACAAGAAAAACCTTGATTACAGTTTCAGGCATGGTCATGGCATAGCCGGCCAGGTCCTGAGAGATAAAAAGGCAATCCTGGTAGAGGATATCACAAAATCACCTCTTTTTGTTTCGGAAGTTTCGACGAAGGTCAGCATCGGCAGTATGTTCTCTATGCCCCTGTTCGTAAGGGACAAAACGATCGGGATCTTAAACCTGAGTCATGCACAGTCCCATATCTTTCATCCCAGCGATATTCGTCTGTTCAATATTCTGGCGGATTTTATCTCTCTTTTGCTTTTCACTTCTTTAGAAAGTGAAAAATTACTCTATTCCGAGCAGAAATACCGCGCTCTTTCTGAAAACTCCACAGACGGCATTGCCATCATCCAGCGCGGCCTGCATGTCTTCGTGAATAAGAAATATGAAGAGTTGTCCGGATACTCAGCCGAGGAACTTGGCCGGATACATCTCGACTCTCTCATTGATTTTCCTTATGACGAAGAAAGTGTGAGCGCCGTGGTCTATGGCTTTGATAAAGAGAGCCAACATGGTCAGCTTGTCAGGGCCCAAATGACAGCAAAAGACGGGTCCGTCCTGGAGGTCGAGATTAATGTCACCGGGATTATTCATAATGCCTGGAGTTCGGCCCTTGTCACCATGAGAGACTTAAGCTACAGAAGGCAGCTTGAGAAGAAACTGGTCCAGTTCCAGAAGATGCAGGCGATCGGCACGCTTGCCGGGGGGATTGCGCACGATTTCAACAACATCCTTGCCGCCATTGTCGGCTATACCGAGCTGGCCTTCCGCGCTACAGCTGAAGGTCATGTCAATAAAAAATACTTACGAGAGGTCCTGAACTCTTCAAACAGGGCCAAGGAGTTGATCAAACAGATACTTTCTTTCAGCAGACAGTCTGATCAGCAGAAAAAAGCCCTGCAGATGGACCTGATTGTCCGTGAAGCGATTAAACTGCTCAGGGCAACCATGCCGGCGACAGTGGATATTCAGCATGAGATAGACAGGGACTGTTTTATCCTTTCCGACCCCACCCAGATCCACCAGATTGTCATGAACCTGAGTGTGAACGCCTTTCATTCAATGCTGGAAAAGGGTGGGACCTTGAAGATCAACTTGCAGAAACTTGATCTGAAAAAGGTAAAGAATATTCCCGGCTTTCGTCCCGGGCCATATGCCAGACTCACCATAAGCGACACCGGACATGGCATTGATCCGCAGGTGATAGAGAGGATTTTCGACCCGTTTTTCACCACCAAAGAGCCCAGCAAGGGCACAGGTATGGGGTTGTCGGTTGTGCACGGTCTTGTCAAGTCTCTGAAAGGATATATCTCTGTGAAAAGCAGCCCGGGTGAGGGGTCTGTCTTTGAGGTATACCTGCCTCGGATTCTTAAAGGGCAGATTGAAAAGATAGAAAAGTCAGAAGAATGTCCTACAGGAAAGGAATCTATTCTTTTTGTGGATGATGAAGAGACCCTGACGGCCATGGCAGGAGAGATACTGGTCCAGCTCGGCTACAGGACCGTTGTTGAGACAGACAGCGTCAAGGCCCTTGAGGAGTTCCGCGCCAGTCCGGAAAAATTCGATCTGGTGATTACGGACCAGGCCATGCCTGAATTGGCAGGGGATGAACTGGCCAAAGAGATGCTGCGGATCCGGCCGGACCTG
The DNA here is from genome assembly GCA_030627725.1 of Desulfobulbaceae bacterium. Taxonomy (GTDB): domain Bacteria; phylum Desulfobacterota; class Desulfobulbia; order Desulfobulbales; family DAOVSZ01; genus DAOVSZ01. The sequence goes on along the minus strand of DAOVSZ010000152.1, from coordinate 1,078 downwards.
CCGATCATCATGTGTACCGGTTTTAATGAATTGATCGATGAAAAGGCGGCAAAAGAAATCGGAATAAAAGAATTTTCCATGAAGCCTTTTTTCATCAAGGACCTTGCAAAGACAATCAGAAGGGCGCTTGACGGGAAATAGGAACCCGCAACATATCAACTCTTCTGGTAACTATTCAGCAGTGCCCCAGATGCGCGCAAGCAGGCTGGTGAACTATAGTAGTCCTATGTGAACCAGCCTGATCGCGTGCATCTGGGGTGCTGCAGTTACCTCTTCTGCTGTCTGATCGCCTCATACAGCACAATGCCTGCCGCCATCGCAAGGTTGAGGCTGCGGATGTTCGGGTTGCTCATGGGAATGGTGTAGCAGCGGTCCTCGTAAAGTGTGATGATTTCTTCAGGAAGGCCTTTTGTCTCTTTGCCGAAAATGAGATAATCCCCCGGCTTGAAACAGCACTCCGTGTAACTTCTTGATACCTTTTTACTCAAAAAATAGATCGAGTTCTCATCTTGGGCCCGGAGAAATTCTTCCAGGTTTTCCCAATAGATGATTGTGACGTGCTTCCAGTAATCGAGTCCTGCACGTTTGAGATACCTGTCATCCGTGCTGAACCCGAGAGGTTTGACAAGGTGGAGGACAGAGTCGGTAGCGCCGCAGAGCCGGGCTATGCTCCCTGTGTTCGGTGGGATCTCAGGTTCGACCAGGACAATATTGAAAGGAGGGGACATTAGATAGGGCAGTTTACGGTTTACAGTTTACGGTTTACGGCAAAAAAACAACAGGTCCTCACTGTAAACCGTAAACTGTTAATCTATTGGTATTTAAAGAGAGGATATTCTGCCATCGGCGGGAACAACAACATTCTTTACATGCAGCGTATTCTGGCCGGAGATGATCTGTTCTAGATCCGCATATAAGCGTATCTCTTCTTGAAGTTCAGCAACCTGCGCCTTGCTCAACACGGATTTCGGTTTGAACTCAATGGAGAAAGGATTTTTGAAGGTGTCACCATGTTTTATCCGGTAATCAAGATGCGGGCCGGTTGAGAGTCCGGTTGAACCGACATACCCGATAATTT
>DAOVSZ010000330.1 GCA_030627725.1 Desulfobulbaceae bacterium | reverse complement strand
TTAGGTGAAATCGCCGAGATCAGCGACAGCTTCGAAGATACGGACCAGTTTCTGGTGTACAACCCTCTCCCGGAAATCGGCATCGATGTCTACAGGGTCGGCGACCAAACGCCGATCTCTGTCTCCGACGCTGTTCACAAACACATGGAAAGGCTGCGGAAGGTCCTGCCTGACGGCGTCAATGTCGATACGGTCAATGACCGTTCGGAGGTCTTTAAGCAGCGCATCGAACTTCTGGTCAGAAACGGTTTTCTCGGGTTGGTCCTGGTCTTCATTCTGTTAGGAATTTTTTTAGAAACACGACTTGCCTTCTGGGTGACCATGGGGATCCCGATCTCTTTCTTAGGCTCTCTTCTGTTCATCCCGCAGTTCGGTATCAGCATCAATATGATCTCGCTGTTCGCCTTTATCATCTCCCTTGGCATCGTGGTCGACGACACCATTGTTATCGGTGAAAACGTCTACAGCTATAAACAGCGGGGCTACAATTCCTTTGAGGCCGCGATCAAGGGCGCGCGCGAGATGGCCGTGCCGGTCACCTTTGCAGTGATCACCAACATCGTTACCTTCATGCCGCTCTACTTTGTCCCCGGCACCATGGGCAAGATATTCAGCAATATTCCAGTGGTTGTGGTGTGTGTCTTTGCCATCTCGCTCTTTGAGGCCCTGTTCGTCCTGCCGGCCCATCTCGGACACCAGAAGGAATACAGAAGCGGGATCATGTACTTCATTGCCCAACAGCAGAAAAAGGTCTCGAACGGCATAACAGCGCTGATCAGGAATGTCTATGGACCATTCTTGAAATTCTCCCTTCGCTATAGATACATCAGCATAGCGGTCGGCATTATCACCCTGATGATCTTTGTTGCCTATGTGAAGAGCGGCCGAATGGGAATCATCATGTTCCCCAAGGTCGAATCAGACTTTTCCTATGCCACGGTGCAACTGCCTGTCGGAGCGCCGGTGGAGGAAACCCGGAAAATACATAACCGCCTTCTGGACTCGGCAAACAAAGTGATCGATGAAATAGGCAGGGAGGAACAGGTGGAAGGCGTCCTCTCCTATATCGACAAAAACACAACCTGGATCCAGGTCTACATGACAATACCGGAAAAACGTCTTGTCCCCACGGCCGAATTTACCGCGAAGTGGAGGAAAACAACCGGCAATCTTCCAGGCGCCGAGTCAATGAAATTCCTCTCTGACCGCGGAGGTCCAGGCTCCGGCGCCGCCATCACCGTTGAGCTGCAGCACCGCGATACGGAAATCCTCAAACAGGCAAGCGCCGAACTCGCCGAGGCATTAAACGTCTTCTCAATTGTCTCGGATATCGACGACGGTTTCACACCAGGCAAAGACCAGCTTGATTTCACCCTGAAACCCGTCGCCTATCAACTCGGACTTAACCCGGCCTCTGTTGCCAGAGAGCTTCGTAACGCCTACTACGGCAGCGAGATAATCAGGCAGCTGCGAGGCAGGAACGAGATCAAAATCATGCTCCGAAACCCGGAACACGAACGAAAGGCGGAATATTACCTCGAAGAGATGCTGATCACAACGCCCAGGGGCATCAAGGTTCCTTTGAACGAGGTTGTCGAAATCAAGCGGGGCAAGGCCTTTACCAGTATCGACCGCAGAAACGGCCGCCGCGCGGTCTCTGTCACCGCTGATGTCACGCCTCGGAGTCAGGCCGACCAGGTGCTTGAGGCAATCACCAGCGAAACCCTGCCGCAGCTGATGAAAAAATACTCCGGCCTCAACTACAGCTTTGAGGGCCGCCAGTCAGACCGCAAGGAGAGCATGGGCGCCCTTGCAAGAGGAATGGTTATCGCCATGATGGTTGTCTATGTCCTCCTGGCAATTATCTTCAGGAGCTATATTCAGCCGATGATTATCATGATCAGCATCCCGTTCGGGATTGTCGGCGCCATTATCGGCCACCTGATCATGGGCTATGACTTAAGCATCCTGAGTATGTTCGGGATCGTCGCCCTTTCAGGTGTAGTGGTCAACGACTCCCTGGTCCTCATCAATTTTGCAAACAGAAGGGTGAAAGAGGAATACAGCCATTTCTCAGCTGTCATCAGCGCCGGAATCCAACGTTTCCGTCCTATCCTCCTGACCACCCTGACCACCTTCTTCGGTCTGATGCCGATGATTTTTGAGACGTCCCGGCAGGCAAAATTTCTCATCCCGATGGCAATCTCGCTGGGCTTCGGCATTCTCTTTTCAACCTTCATCATCCTGATTCTGGTCCCGGCCCTGTACATCATCACCGAAGACATCAACTACGGTTTCAGAAAGGTGTTTGCAAGATCAGGCAGAAATGCGAAGTTAGAAGTGAGAAGTTAGAAGGCAGATTTTCTTCAAACACCACTTCTTTTACGTTTTTTTCAATGTATTTTCCTTCCCTTACCACCAAAAATTATAACCTTTCGAAATAAATAAAAATGCTCAAAATCTCTCGGGAGAAACCGGGAGAGCATAGGGGGATACACCTATTTTCTTTTTGTCAAAAATATGTTAGGCGTTGTTAGAGTGGGCAGGATTATGAAAATGTATCTTCACCTCCTGTCTGGGCGATATTTTTTACAAGCTTAGAGTCTTAACTGTTACTTTTCAAGGTCTCTCCAATGAACAAACAACAACTCATACTGATAGCTGAAGATCATCCTGTTTCTGCAGGGACTCTTGCAAAAGCATGCAAATCACTCGGGCATATCCCGATAATCTCTTCCGACGGCGAAAGGGCCC
>DAOVSZ010000129.1 GCA_030627725.1 Desulfobulbaceae bacterium | reverse complement strand
TGAGACCGTGATCTCGGAACATACGGTGCGTGATCTAGTGCCGAAACTCTTGAAGTCCGGTGCAGAGGGTATTATCGAGTATGCCTTGAACAAGGTTATTTAGCTCATGATGACCAATGTAATCTTTATCAAAAGCGTCTATAAGACCGCTCAGCTTCCCGAGCCGGAATACCCTGAGTTTGCCTTTGCCGGTCGCTCCAATGTCGGCAAGTCCAGCCTGATAAACAAACTGATCAACAGGAAAAATCTGGTAAAGGTCAGTTCGCGGCCCGGAAAAACACAGTCGCTTAATTATTTCCTTGCGGACGACACCTGTTATCTTGTCGATCTGCCGGGATATGGATACGCAAAGGTGCCGAAAAAGATGCAGCAGGAATGGCAGGGCCTTATTGCGTCGTATCTGGAAAACCGGCAGACTCTTCGTTGTGTCGTTGTTATCGTTGATCTACGCCATTCTGTAAAAGTCCAGGATCTTGAGCTCGTAACGTGGCTGCGCAGCAGAAATATCCCCCTTCTTTTAGTCTATACCAAGCTTGATAAGCTGAAAAAAAATGACCGTCAGAAACACGCCTCGCGGCTTGATGCCGGCTTTTCCGTCCAGCCTCGTGATCGAATTCTTTTTTCAGCAAAAACAGGTCATGGAAAAGAGAATTTACAAAAATATCTTGACCAATTCCTTGATTAGTGGTTAAAACGATACTTCTGTTGCGGGAAATGCCCCACAAAGTGGGTTAATTCACGCACTATTTTGATGATTTTTTTGAGCTTCTGTTGTGTGTCGTATCTGTTGTATCTCGTAGTTAAGTTAATGAAAGCAGGCAAAACTGCTGTTCAGATATACCTTCCAACCGATGGAGACCTCTTTGGAAGGGAAAAAAACTTAGACTGGAGGAAGCGGCAAGATGACTCGAATGTGTGAAATCCATTGCTGGGAAATAACGCAGTGTTCGAGGGCAACTGAGTGTGTGGCCCGGAAAAATCCTGATACGCCATGCTGGGAGATAGCCTGTGAGCTTAAGAGCTATCAGGAAAAATTCAACATATGCCGGGATTGCATAGTCTATCTGTCAAAGAAGAAGAACGAAGTTTTGTCCCACGATGAACTTGTAAACATCTTAGCAAAAAAAGCACCAGAGCCCGTACTTCAAAAATATCCGGCATTTTTTAATGAGCAGCAACTCAACGTTTAAGCGGACGAGTTATACAATTTTTTGATATTTAAAAGGCCCCTTGTTCAAGTTTTGAGCAAGGGGCCTTTTTTTTTAGGTCAATATCTCATGTCTGGCTTTCCCCAGCCCCCGCCTCCAGGAGTCTTGATGGCTAATGTGTCTCCCTTGTCGACTGTAAAAGATTTCTTCCCCGGCAATTTGATCTTGTTGCCTTTTGTTACGAGCACGTTTTCGCCAAGGCGTGAATCTTCTCCACCCGCAAGGCCATATGGTGAAATGCGGCGGCGTTCAGTAAGTAACGAAACGGAAGCGTTACCCAAAAAGCGATAGGTGCGGACAATCCCTTCACCTCCCTGGTATCTGCCTCTTCCGCCGGAATTCCGTCGCAGGCAGTACCGTTCGATCTGGAAGGGATACGTATGTTCCAGGACCTCGATCGGGGTGTTCATGGTATTTGTCATGTGCGTGTGGACGCCGTTCAGACCGTCCAGGCCAGGACGGGCGCCCATACCGCCGCCAATGGTTTCGTAGTAGGTATATTGATCGTTTGCGTCATCGTCAACGCTGCCAATCGCCACATTATTCATGCTGCCGCAGCTTGCCGCGGGTATTTTGTCCGGCACGGCCTGCGCGAGAGCGCCGAAAAGGGTATCGACAATGCGTTGCGAGGTCTCAACGTTTCCTGCTGCTACCGGCGCCGGAGGAGCGGCATTGACGATACTGCCCTGACGTGCAATGATCCGTACCGGCTGGTACGTGCCTTGATTGATAGGAAAGCCTTCACCCATCAGACACTGGAATACATAGATGGTGGCTGAAATAGTGACGGATTCTACGGCGTTAAGGGGAGACATAACCTGGTCGGCGCTTCTTGAAAAATCAGCCGTGACTTCTTTTCCCTTCACAGTGAGATCGACGGATATGGGGATATGGGCGCTGTCTCCCCCATCGTCATCAAGGTAATCCGTGAATTGATAGGTCCCATCCGGAATCTGTTGAAGGGTGTGCTCCATGAGGCGACGGGCGTATTGCTTTAACTGACCAAGAATTTCAAAGAGTTTTGGAGAGCCATGCTTATGAACGAGTTCGAGAAGCCTGATGCGACCTCTGTTGAGTGAAGCCCTCTGTGCTCTCAAGTCACCTTCGCGTTCTGACGGGTTACGGACTTTGCCGAGAAAATCTTTAAGAAAGGTATGATTGAGTTTTCCTTGTCTGTAAAGGAATGTCGGCGGAATGAGAACTCCTTCATCGGCCAGTGAGCACACAAGCCCCATAGAACCGGGCGCCATGCCGCCGACGTCGGCATGATGTGCCCTGTTGACCACATAGAAGAGAGGGCGAGCATTCTTCTGATCAAAAACAGCTTCGATAAGAGTGATATCCGGAAGATGGCTGCCGCCTGAGAAGGGATCGTTGGTGATCAGGGTGTCACCCGGAGACAAGTCCGTATGGGCCAGAACGTGTTCCAATGTTTTTGGCATGGAACCGAGATGGACAGGGATATGCGAGGCCTGGGCTGCAAGTTCGCCCTTTGCATCAAAGACGGCACAGGAAAAATCTCTGCGTTCCTTGATGTTTGAAGAAAAGGAGGATTTTGCAAGTATAATCCCCATCTCCTCGGCAATGGAGGCAAAGATTTTGTTAAAGATCTCGACTTCTATGATATTCATCAAGATTGTTCTGATTTGAGTACTGCCAAAAATGCCTTTTGCGGGATGTCTACATTGCCGACCGTTTTCATCCTTTTTTTGCCGGCCTTCTGTTTTTCGAGGAGTTTTCGTTTCCGGCTGATATCACCACCGTAGCATTTGGCAGTCACATCCTTGCGCAGAGCGGATATGGTCGTGCGGGCAATGATAGTTCCGCCGATAGCTGCCTGAATTGCGATCTTGAACATCTGGCGAGGGATTTCATCCTTGAGTCTTGCGCAGGCATGGAGCCCCCGTTCTCTGGCCTTTGAACGGTGCGTGAGTTGCGACAGGGCGTCCACGCGTTCACCGTTGACCAGGATGTCAAGCTTGGTCAGATCACTTTGCCGATAGTCGATAAGATCATAATCAAAGGAACCGTACCCCTGGGTGACGGACTTGAGCTTGTCGTAAAAATCATAGATGACCTCGGCAAGAGGAAGCTCGCAGGTGAACTCTATCCTCCCCGGCATCGGGTAGTGATAGTTGGTGTTTTCTCCCCTCCGTTCCATGCACAGGGTCATTATGACGCCCATATAGCGTTCAGGGATGAGAATAGTCGCCTTAATAAATGGTTCCTCGGTCCTTTCAATCTTCGATGGGTCGGGAAAGTAGGAGGGATTGTCAACTTCAACCATGACGCCGTCCTGAAGGTAGAAATGATAGTTGACGGATGGCACGGTAAGGATAAGCGGGATGTTGAATTCCCGTTCCAGTCTTTCCTGAACGACCTCAAGATGCAGAAGGCCCAGGAAACCGCAACGAAAACCGAAGCCAAGTGCGGTTGATGAATCTTTTTGATAAGAGAGGGCGGCATCGTTGAGTTTCAATTTTTCAATTGCTGCGGCAAGATCTTCGTAGTCGTCGGTGGTGATCGGATAAAGAGAGGAAAAAACGACCTGTTTGATCTCTTGAAACCCGGGAAGAGCTTTTGCGCACGGTCTCTCCTTTAAGGTGATGGTGTCGCCGATACTGGTGTCGCTAACAGTCTTGACGCCGGCTATTATATATCCGATCTGTCCCGCGGCCAGCTCTTTTTTTGGTTCGCGTTTGATCTGGAAAAGGCCGAGTTCTTCAACCTTGTAGGTGGCGCCGTTTGACATAAACTTGATGATATCTCCGGTTCTGATGCGTCCCTGGAAGATACGGCATGAAATGATGGTTCCGCGGAACGAGTCATAATTGGCGTCATAGATGAGGGCCTCAAGTGGACCATCAGGGTTTCCTGTCGGAGGGGGCAGGTAGTTGACAACCGCCTCCAGGACCTCATCCACCCCTTCACCTGTTTTTGCGGAACACTTTCTGGTTTTTTCCAAGTCCAGGCCGAGGTCATCCTCGATTTGCTGCGCTATTGCATCCGGGTCGGCTGCCGGCAGATCGATCTTGTTGATCACCGGAATGATCTCAAGGTTGTTTTCCATCGCAAGGTAGAGGTTGGCGAGCGTCTGGGCCTCTACTCCCTGTGCGGCGTCAATCAGCAGCAGGGCCCCTTCGCATGAGGAGAGCGCCCGTGCGACTTCATAGCTGAAGTCCACATGACCTGGGGTGTCGACAAGGTTTAATATATACTCTTTGCCGTCCTTTGCTGTATAAGGAAGACAGACGGTCTGGCTCTTGATGGTGATTCCTCTTTCCTGCTCAATATCCATGCTGTCGAGAATCTGATCGCGGAATTCACGGTCGGAAACCATGCCGCACATCTGGATAAAACGGTCTGCAAGGGTGGATTTGCCATGGTCTATATGTGCTATTATGCTGAAATTACGTATGTTTTTCATTTTTTGTTTCTGCGCGAAAAAACGTTTGAAGTCAGTAGACGGGTTGAACGGTGATGGAAAGATAGTCTATAAAAATTAAAAAGGACTTTCTATCATAAAAATCACCAGAAGAAAATAATTATTATTGCTGTCAAGAAGCAAAATATAATGCGTTAATAGGATATTCGGAGTAAAATAGACTGTTTTACGCGAATTCTCTCCGTCGGATTTTAACAAATTGCAGGTATACTGAAGGCATGTCAAAGCAGAACGATATCATAGACGTCGGTGAACAGCCTCAACACAGCGTCATGCATCCTCTGGTTACCCTGGACGACGACAGTCATTACCCGGCGGTCAGTCATCCGGGGCTGCATCGCTACCTTCAGGAGATTAACCAGTATGATCTCCTGTCACGGGAAGAGACCGACAGGCTTGCCACTCTCTATCACGAAGAAGGCAATCAGGAGGCAGCCTATAAACTGGTCACCGCCAACCTCAGGCTGGTGGTCAAGGTTGCCATGGACTTTCAAAAATACTGGATGCAGAATTTTCTCGATCTTATCCAGGAGGGAAATGTCGGGCTGGTACAGGCGGTGAAAAAATTTGATCCGTATCGCGGTGTAAAGTTTTCCTATTATGCCGCCTACTGGATACGTGCCTATATCCTGAAATTTATCATGGACAACTGGCGGCTGGTGAAGATCGGCACCACCCAGGCCCAGAGAAAGCTTTTCTTCAGCCTCAATAAGGAAAAGAAACTGCTCGAGTCGCAAGGCTTCAAGCCGGAGACAAAGTTGCTTGCCGAGCGTCTGAACGTGAAAGAAAGCGAAGTCATCGAAATGAGTCAGCGGATGGACAACTGGGATATGTCTCTGGAAAGCCCGGTCCGGGATGATTCCGATGATGAACAGAAAAATTTTATTCCCAGTGGCGGGCCGGCCGTAGAAGAACTTGTCGCGGACAAGGAGGTAAAGGAACAGCTTGCCGCAATACTTGAAAAATTAAGGACGACCTTAAACGACAAGGAAAAAGAAATTCTTGATGGTCGCCTCATGAATGATGAACCGAAAACACTTCAGGAAATAGCCGATATATTCGGTATTTCCAGAGAGAGGGTCAGACAGATTGAAGCGAATCTTTTAAAAAAAATGCGGACCTACCTCCTGCAGGAGGTTCCCGATATTATTCATTTTCTTGATGAACATGACACTTTTTGGAAAAAATAAACAATGATGAAAGTACCTTTGCTGGACTTGAAAGCACAGCTTGCTCCACTGCGTGATGAGATTTTAGAGGCAGTGACGGATGTCATCGACTCTACGCAATATATTTTGGGGGACAAGGTCAGACTGCTTGAGGAGCATGTTGCCTCATATTGCGGGACAAACCACGGTGTCGGGGTGAGCAGCGGCACTGATGCGTTGCTTGCGGCGCTGATGGCCCTGGGAGTCGGCCCCGGTGATCTGGTGCTGACCACACCGTATACCTTTATTGCCACCCTGGGCAGTGTGTTGCGCCTGGGAGCTCAGCCGGTCTTTGTTGATATTGATCCGGTGACGTTTAATATCTCCCCCGACAGGATGGCTGAAGTCCTTGCTTCAGATCCGGCGCAGACGGAAAAAATCAAGGTTGTTCTGCCGGTGCATCTTTACGGTCAGTGCGCTGATATGGGAAGGATCATGGAGCTTGCAGGGCACTATGGAATTGCTGTCCTTGAAGATGCGGCCCAGGCGATTGGGGCGTCATGCCCTTGTATCGATCAAGGTGAAATGAACTGGAAGCGGGCCGGCGCTCTCGGAGACGCTGGTTGTTTTTCTTTCTTTCCAAGTAAGAACCTCGGGGGTGTTGGTGACGGCGGCATGATCGTCTGCAATAACGACAAGCTGGCTCATGATATCCGGATAATCAGGGTTCACGGTGGGGCTCCGAAATACTATCATGCCGTGGTCGGTGGAAATTTTCGACTTGATCCGATGCAGGCAGCCGTACTGGAGATCAAGCTTTCGCATCTTCCGGACTGGCACCGGGCTCGGCGTCGAAATGCGCAGATATATGACCGACTCTTTGCTGAAGCTGGTCTCATTGCAAACGGTTCAGTAGAGATTCCCCAAGCTGTCTATCAGGGCCAGGCGGAAAAAGAATCTTACGACCCTGACTATCACATCTATAATCAATATGTTGTCCGCGTCAAGGATCGGGACAGCTTAAAGAATTTTCTCTTTGAAAAGAATGTCGGTGCTGAAATATATTATCCTGTTCCCCTTCATAAACAGAAAGTAGTCGAGAATCTCGGGTACAACGATCTTTGTTTCCCGGAGGCGGAAAGAGCCGCGGCAGAGACTCTGGCCCTTCCCATTTATCCCGAGTTGACCGAAGAGATGCTTGAATATGTCGTTGACAGGATAGCCCAGTTCTTTAAATAATCAGGACACAACTTCGTAACCCCCGGAATTGAAATTGTCACTCTCCTCTCATTTCTCTATCTCTATGCTCCGTCGGCAGCGCGTTGGAAACAGGGCCGTTCCTTCTGTTTCATGGATCACGGTCTCTTGCTGTTTCTCCATCTGCCTGTTCTTGTCTGAAGCCGTTATGCCGTCTTTCGAGTATGCAGTGGCGTACGCCCAATCCGAGGTTGCTTCCTCTCCCTCCAAGCAGCATGCCCCGGTTGTTCCTTCTCGAGAAATAATACAGAAAAACCAGATCATTCCAGAGTGGAAGTCGGCGTGGGATAAGGCCCGGCGTCTGGCAAGAATGAACGCCTTTGAACAGGCTGCACGCCAGTATGAAAAGCTTTTTTCTTTAAAAAAGAACCTGACGGAGGCCCAATGGGAGTTTGCCCGGATTCTTCTGCAGCAGAAGGAGGTTGAGAGGGCCGCTGTGGTACTGGAGAAGCTCGTTGAGGAACATCCGGAGCAGATTGAATATGTCGA
>DAOVSZ010000026.1 GCA_030627725.1 Desulfobulbaceae bacterium | reverse complement strand
AGGGCAGGGGAGGGATATCTTCAAGATGGGTCAGCTTTCTGAGCCCAATCGAAAGCTCGATTGATATTCCCAGAACTATCGCCAGAAGGGCGAGCGCAAAGAGAAGATCCATCAGTTTTCATCCGAAGACGCTTTTTCTCTGGCAAGGATCTTGATCTCCTGCATCTCGCAGGGAGGGTGTTTCTTGGAGGTGATATGCCAGTTGAGCCGGTAGTGTTGCTGGATGTCGGCGAGCATATGCCAGAGGTCGCGGTGGCTTACCTTTTTTCCCTCCTTGGTCTTCCAGTCGGCCATAGACCACTGCCTGACCCAGCCGGTGGCGCCGTCTCGGAGATAGGATGACACTGTATAAAAGTGGATCGGCAGGGGCCTTTTGATTGCCGTCAACCCTTCAATTGCCGCCTGGATATGCATCCTGTTTCCGGTTGTCCCATCTTTTTTGCCAGTGAGGATCTTTCTGCTGTTCCGATAACGCAAAAGCACTCCCCAGCCGCCTGTTCGTGTTTTTACGGAATAGGTGACGCCGGTGAAAATATGAATGGCATTGTTATCGTCCAGGGGCAACCCCTGCCGTACAACCGCAGACCCGGCAAGTGAATCAGCGCGTTCGTTCCATTTGTCGTCATTATGACCCTTGACCCATTTCCAGGTAATCTCGTGTTTTTGAAGAAGTGAACGCAGCTTTACCCAGAGGTCCTGATTTAAGACGTCGGTATTGTCTATGGTCTTCCAGTTTCGCCTCTCCCAGACGGAGATCCATTCGGTTACCCCTCTTTTGAGGTATTTTGAGTCGGTATAAAGGGTAATTTTGTGTGGGGACGTGAGTGAGTCTAATGCCTTGATGGCAGCGGTCAACTCCATCCGGTTATTGGTGGTGTTTGGGTCGCGGCCTGAGAGTTCGACCGGGTCGGAATCAGGAGCGAGCAGCACCGCGCCCCAGCCGCCAGGCCCGGGATTCGGGTTGCAGGCGCCGTCTGAATAGATGGTAAGGTGTGGGAGGTCCGTGGGAGGGATCATGCCAAAATCTTCGCCACAAACTCATTCATATCATCCCTGATCTTCTTATATCCTTCCCGGCTGACACCAGCCCCCAGAGCAACGGTTTCCGCCATGTCGTCGGTCAGAAAATCACCGGGGCCGTGGGCGTCGGCGTTTACCGCAAGCTTAGCGCCTGTTTCCTCAGCGATTTTTGCCACATGACCGTTTGTAAGAGAATGTCCCTTTCGGCCGGAGAGTTCCAGAAAGATTCCCTTGTCAGCAGCCATCTGCGCCTCTTCCCGGGTAATGAATCCGGGATGGGCCAGGATATCGACACCTGCCTGGAGCGCTGCCAGGTTGGTCCCGGGGGCCACCGGCTCAACCACTGTCTCGCCATGAGCAACCACCACAAGGGCGCCCAGGTTTCTCGCCTTTGCCGTTAGTTCGGCAAACAACCCGGGCGGGACATGGGTCAGCTCGATGCCGGGTATCAGTTTGGTCTGTGAGTGTTTGTTTAAGTCTTTCGCCGCCTGGATAATTCTCGGGATAATAAAATCCATGTTGGAAGAATCGGCATGGTCCGTAATCGCAATTGCCTTATAGCCGAGGACTTCAACCCGCCTGAGATGTTCGGCCGGGACCAGTTCGCCGTCGCTGAAAAAGGAGTGTGTGTGTAAGTCGATCATAAGAAAAACCTTGGTTTACAGTTTACGGTTAACAGTTAATGTTTCTTCAGCCTTCCCCGAAGCGAATTCAGACACGCCTCTTCAATCACAACCTGAACCGTCCGGCCTGGCTGCAGCGTGTCTGCACCTGTAAAATTCACTATATGATTCGTGTCTGTCCTGCCGCACCACCGGCCGTCTGATGATTTGCTCCGTCCCTCGACCACAAGGGGCATTGTCCGGCCGATAAACTCATTATGCCTTTCCACGGTAATCTCTTCCTGGCGCGACTGGAGCAAATGTAATCGTGCGCTTTTGACATCCTCCGGCACCTTGTCTGAGAAATCACATGACGGCGCCTGCGGACGGTCGGAATACTTGAATGAATAGGCGCCATGATATCTGACCGTTTCAAGGAGCTGCATGGTCTGGTCAAAATCTTCATCCGTCTCACCGGGAAAACCGACAATAATATCAGTCGTAATAACGATATCAGGGCAAAAGGTCTTTAATTTTGAGATTTTGTCGAGGTAACTTTCAAGAGTGTATTTCCGGTTCATCCGTTTGAGCACACTGTTGGACCCGGCCTGTACCGGCAGGTGAATATGGGAGCAGAGTGCGTCGATTTCGGCAAAACACCGCATCAGATCTTCCGAAAGGTCCTTGGGATGTGAGGTGGTAAAGCGGATTCGTTCGATCCCCGTGATGCCGGCAACCGCCCGCAGCAGGTCGGGAAAGGTTGCATTTTTCCTGTCAAGGCCGTAGGAGTTGACATTCTGGCCGATCAGTGTCACTTCCCGAATGCCGTTTTGAACGAGATGTGTGATCTCGTCAATAATATCGGCAGGGTCACGGCTGATCTCACGGCCGCGGGTATAAGGGACAACACAGTAGGTGCAGAAATTATTGCATCCCTGCATAATGGTCACAAACCGTTTAAAAGGGTGTCCCGCCTTGATGCTTGGCAGAAACGGCGGGATCACGAATTCCGGTGAGATGTCGGTCTTAACCTTTGTCTCATTGTCTCTTTTAACATCAGCAATGAGTTCCGGAAGCCGGTAGAGATTCTGAGGCCCGATAACAATATCGACATGCGGCATCCTTTTTCGGATGTTTCGCCCCTCCTGCTGGGCAACACAGCCGGCAACGGCAATGACCATGGACGGATTTTTCTTTTTCAGTTTCCGCAGTCGGCCAAGCATGGAAAACGCCTTCTGTTCCGCCTTTTCACGGATGCTGCAGGTGTTCACCACAACCACATCAGCCTTGGAAAGCGAGCGGGTAGGGGAGTAGGCATCTCCGATCAGCTGCGCCATGATCTCGGAATCACGCTCGTTCATCTGGCAGCCGAATGTTTCTATGTATGAATAAAGGTTCATAATTTACTGTGAATCAATGATACCTATCGCTCTGTTCAATGCCGCTGAGGCAATTCTATAATCGTATAAGGCGCTGTAATAGTTGGATCTGGCTTTGGAAAGCAGGGTCTGAGCATCAAGCACCTCAGTTGAGGTGTTGAGCTGGGCCTGGTACCGTGCTTCGTTGATCCGGTAGTTCTCCTTGGCGTGAACAATGGCCTTTTCCGTGACGGAAATATTTTTCCCCGCCTGTTTCAGGTCGAGATAGGCATCTCTTGCCTCCAGGATGATCCGGTCCCGTGTCTGCCGGACCGACTCGGACGACTGCTTTTTAAGCTGTTGTGCGGCAGAGACCTTGTCCCTGTTTTTCCCCCAGGTCCAGAAGTCCCATGATGCGACTGCCTGGGCCGAGGTGACTGTGTTTTCACCTAACTCGTACGATCCGGCAAATACATCATCCCCTTGTTTTTTGTACGTAGCGGAAACTGTCACCGAGGGGAGATACGCGGCCTTTTCCAGGGCAATATTTTTTTCCGACTTCTGGAGGGAGAGTTCTGCCGCGGAGATCTCCGGTCTGTTTGCCAGCGCCTTCTCTTGGACACTCTCCCATGAAATTGCAACCGGTTCAATTGTGAGCAGGTCTTTGACCTCTATCGGCGCATCCACAGGTCTTTTCAGAAGATTGTTCAGGACGGCCATCGCATAAGAGGCGCCATTCTGCGCCATGAGGAGGTTCTGTTCGCCCTGGGCAAGCTCAACCTCGCTATGCAGGAGGTCGTTTTTCGGGATCAGTCCGGCCTGGTAAAAAGCTGCCGCGTCTTTTTTATGCGACTGCAAATTAACAAGGGACTGCTCGGCAACGCTTTTCAGCTTTTCAGCTTTTAACAGGTTGAAATATCCCTGATGCACGCTGTAGATAAGATTATTTCTTGATGTGAAAAAATTAGATTTTGAGGCATCGAGGGTGAGTTCGCTTATTGCAACACCGGTAACGAGAGATTTTCCCATATAAACGGGCTGGCTTGCGGTAACGGCATAGGAATAATAATTTTCAGGTTCCTGGATGACTGGTGTGGCGAGAGGCCTGAAAAGTCTCGTATATCCGTATTGAAAATTGAGCGACGGGTAGAGTTCTTTGGTTGCAGCAGAAAGCGATGCCTCTTTTGCATCAAGGTCGGATTTGGAAATGGCAAGAGACGGACTTTTTTCAAGAGCAATTGAGACACACTTTTCAAGCGTCAATGGCACAGAGGTGTCCTCCGTGCCTTCGGCATATCCATACCGCGAAAGAACAATAGTACAAAAAAAGCACAATATCAATGTAATATGTTTCATGCTTGATAAATTCATAAGCGCTCGTCCTGGGGCTGATCGTAGAGGGAAGGGGCCAGGGCTTCAAGTAATGCAACAAGGTCGTTTCGTGATTCATCCGGGAAACGAAGCACTATCTTACCGGTTTTAGAATCTATTGTACTGAGGGTCGCAATGCCATCGTATCCTTCAAGGATAAACTTAAGAAAGTATATCCTCGCTGGATCTATGCGCATCGTCATCTCTGCACAACGTTTCAAATGTACCATAAAATCAAGATTGATTAAAGAGGTTGATTACTTAAGGCGCTCTACAGGCTCGCAACTCATACGGAAAGACTGGTATCTACATCTCCGAGCTGGTCCATGTACGGCTTGAGACGAGGCTCGACTACTTCGTTTAAGAACTCTTCCGTCTGTGCTTCAGCGCGGCCGGTAAACTGGCTGCCGTCCAGGAAAAGATCTTCAAGCTCCTGCCGGGAAAAGGGGACGGTCTCGTCGTTGCCAAGGCGTGCAAAAAGATCGTTTGCCCTGCCTTCTTCTTTTACAACCTTGCCTGCGGCAATGGAATGGATCTTGATGATTTCATGCACCTCCTGACGGCTTTTTCCTTTTTCAACGCAGGCCATAAGAATCTTTTCAGTGGCCATAAAGGGAAGTTCCTGGTTCAGGTGATACTCAATTTGTTTCGGATAAACAACCATTTGCTCGGTTATATTCATAAACAGTTTAAGGATGGCGTCGGTGAGTAAAAATGCCTGCGGAATGTCCATCCTGCGGATTGCAGAGTCATCAAGGGTCCGTTCAAACCATTGGTTGGCATAGGTTGCCGAGAAATCAGCGGACAGGCCCATAAGTTTTCTGGCCAGTCCTGTCATCCGTTCAGATCGCATCGGGTTTCTTTTATACGCCATGGCGGAACTTCCGACCTGGCCCTTGGCAAAGGGTTCCTCCTGGACCTTCAGGTTTGAAAGCAGGCGAAGGTCCACGGCAAATTTATGGGCTGTTGCACCGATACCTGCCAAGGTTTCAACCGTCTTCATGTCGAGCTTTCTCGTATATGTCTGGCCGGTAACGCTAAAAACATCGCTAAATCCAAGCTTTGCGGAGACAAGTTTGTCGAGTTCTCTAACTTTTTTATGGTTGTCCTTAAAGAGTTCAAGAAAGGTGGCCTGGGTGCCTACCGTGCCTTTTGCGCCGCGTGCCTTTACCTGTGACTGAAGGGACTCAAGGTAATCAAGGTCCATGAGCAGGTCCTGAATGTAGAGGGTGTTGCGTTTGCCGACCGTTGTTGGCTGGGCAGGTTGGTAATGGGTAGAGCCAGGAGTTGCTAGCCCTTTGTATTCTCGACAAAATCGTACAAGATTGGCAATAACGTTGACAACGCCTTTGATGATCAGTGAAAGGGCCTTTTTCTGGACCAGGAGATCGGTGTTGCAGCCGACAAACTGCGATGTAGCGCCTAAATGGATAATCGATTCGGCATTGGGGCATTTCTGTCCATAGGCGTATACATGGGCCATGACGTCATGCCGGATCTCTTTTTCTTTTTTGGCGGCAATATCATAATCAATATCAGTCGCATGTTCTTTGAGTTCGTTCACCATTTCCGAGGTAACAATATCATCGAGGCCAAGTTCATTCTGCGCTTCAGCAAGTGCAATCCAGCATTTCCGCCAGGTTTCGAATTTTGTGCGTTCTGAAAAGAGCTCCTGCATTTCACGGCTGGTATAACGGCTGACAAGGGGCTCCTGGTACACTTCACGATCCATTTTTTTCTCCTTTACAGTTATGAGCGACTTATCTGCCGCAAAAGCTTATTTATACTATGTCGCATAATGTATATTATGTATAGTTCGGCACATATCAATTAAATCAAGGTGATGCAGCTACTTTAAGGTCAAGAAGATTTGCCTGCCAGGTCTCTCTTCCGTTAAAAGAATTCAATCGAAGAGCAAAGGCAAGATCGACTGCGTGTTTGGAAACGTCTGCAATGCAGCTGCCGAACCCAAAGCCTATCCCTTCGAGACGGCAACCGTTCTCTTGATATGTAAACTTCATATGATTCGTTCCAACCAGACGCGTCTTATTGAGCGTACAGTTTCTGAAGGCAAAAACCGGTTCCGGATTGCCAATGCCGAATGGCTGTAGTTTCTCGTAACAATTTAAAAAGATTGTGTCGTTCAGTTCTTCACAGGACGAATCCATATTTATGTTGAGTGTCGGCACAAGATCGTCAGGTGAGATTTGAGATGCCACATACGCCTCAAACTGGTCGGCAAAAGCATTTATATTCTGTGTCTGAAGCGTCACACCTGCTGCCATCGCATGCCCTCCGAACCGGTCGAGTTGATCACATTCCAATAAGGCTTTATATATATTCAGACAGGAAACAGACCGGCACGATCCTTTTGCTGTTTCATTCTCCCGGGAAAGAACAATTGTCGGTCGATAAAACTGATGGACCAGACGAGAAGCCACAATGCCCAAGACCCCTGGATGCCACCCTTCCCCACTGACAACAAGAGTTTTTCTGCCTGTTTCTATGAGTTCCTTCGCCTTTTCCGCTGCCTGATGGAAGATATCTTCCGTTAGTTCCTTGCGTTTTCTGTTTTCAGCGTCAAGCTCATTTGCCAGTGATATTGAAGAGTTATAGTCTTCCGTGGTCAAGAGTTCAAGGGCACGCTCTGAAGCGCCGATACGGCCTGCGGCATTTAATCTGGGTCCGAGTCGAAAACCGATATCTTCAGATGTGATTTTTCTTCCCGTCTCCAGACCGGACACATCGGCAAGCGCTTTCAATCCGGGCCGTTGTCTGTGTTGCAAGACCTCAAGACCGGCTTTGACCAGGATACGGTTGACGCCGGACAACGAAACCATATCGCAGACTGTGCCAAGAGCGACAAGATCGAGATACTCCTTGAGGTTCGGCGCCTCCCTTCCCTGCCAGAACCCCTTTTCTCTCAGATGACTGCGAAGCCCCATGATAAGATAAAACGCCACACCGACCCCGGCAAGGTCCTTATCGGGAAATGTACAACCGTGTTGGTGCGGATTCAGAATGGAGTCAGCTTCAGGCAGCTGTTCCGGCGGCTGATGATGATCGGCAATAATAACTGAAAAACCACGTTCTTTAGCAACAGCTACTTCTTCAACATTGGAGATACCGCAGTCAACGGAGATAAGGAGGTGTTTTTTTTCTTCATCCTTTCGAGATACTTGCCTGTGGAGGTCTCTGATTGCATCAGCATGCAAGCCGTATCCCTTGCTGAACCTGTCAGGCTGATAGCAGGTGACATCAAGACCTATCTCTTTCAAAAAAAGAGCAAGGACAGCGGAACCGGTCACACCGTCTACATCGTAGTCACCGTAGATAACGACAGCGCTGTTCTCCTGCATCGCTTGATAAACGAGAGCTACAGCATCTTTCATGCCTTTCATGAGAAACGGTGAAGGCAGATCCATAAGGGTCGGGTTGAGAAATTTTTTGATCTGTTCTTCATCAACAAGACCACGTTGAGAAAGAATTGATCGTATTGCCGGAGGAAGACCTGCTGTAACGGTCGACAAAGATGCAGCATCCCCCTTTTTCTCGTCCATGCGGACCCATTTCTTCTGGATGAAATTTTTTTTCATTGCAAAACAAGCCTGAACAAGATATTAGGCATTGGATGTAAGTTGTTGATTGTACGAAATACTTTAACTATTCATTGCGCGACTGACTTGGGCCGTCGCTGTTCTGTCCAAGTATGACGAATCCGTTTTGGATGTAATGAAATCCTGAAAAAAGCGTAAAGGCGGCAGTAAAAAAGAGCATATAATCGTGTGCGAAGTGAAAGGGTACCAATCTATCATAGCCAAGAAAATAAAAAATTGTCAGGAGTTGAATGCATGTTGTCAGTTTACTGTCGATATTGGGACTTATTTCAATCTTCTTCTCGCTTAAGAAAATAATTCCGAATCCGGACAGAATGATGACATCCCTGCTGATGACCAGAACAGTCAGCCAGCCCGGCATAATTTGTAAAATCGAAAGGGTCACATATGATGTCCCGATCAGGAGTTTATCGGCAATAGGGTCTGCGTATGCGCCAAAAGTCGTCTGCTGTTTCAATATCCGGGCCAAGAAACCATCGATTGCGTCACTCACGGCCGCAATAGTAAAGAGGAAAAGGGCATAATTGAAATTTCTTTCCATTAAGAAGATGACCAGGAGAGGAATGCTGAGTACACGGAGAATTGTGATTATATTCGGAAGGTTCATGGTCACTACTCAGGGATGTAAAAAGTTGTCGATCAAAGAAGATATCTCATCGTGCGCCTCGCGGTCAAACCATCTGATATCAGGGTCCCTGTTAAACCAGGTATACTGCCTTTTGGCGAACCGTCGTGTATCTCGCGCCAACAGTTCAATGGTCTCTTTTCTGTCCCATTCGCCGGCAAGAAAATTCTGCATGTGCCTGTAGCCGATAGACTGCATGGAGTTCAGGTCGCCATTATACCCCATATCAAGTAATCTTTGCACCTCTTCCGCAAACCCCATTTCCATCATGATCCCGGTCCGTTTGTTGATACGGTTGTACAACAGGTCTCTCTCGCAGGTAAGCCCGATTTTCAGCACCTTTGAAAAGTTTTTGTCTCTTTTCTGCGCTGCAAGAAGATCCGACCATCCGGCGCCGGTTGTCTGATAGATCTCCAGGGCCCTGAGCATCCTGTGCGTATCATTTGGATGAATCCTTGCTGCGCTATCAGGATCACAGGCGATCAGATCGCTGTAGAGACTCTCTCTCCCCTCTTCTTGAAGACGCTTCTCTAATGTGTCGCGAATCGTCCGGTCAATCTCCGGAAGTTCAAAAATCCCTTCCAGAAGTCCTCGTAAATAAAGACCCGTGCCACCGGCAAGCAAAGGGACCTTGTCTCTGCGGTAAATACTGTCGATGGCATGTGTTGCATCATCAACAAACCTGGCAACACTATAGTCTTCATCAGGGTCGGCAACATCTATCACGTGATGAGGGGCCCTTGCCTGTTCTTCCGCCGACGGCTTGGCAGTGCCGATGTCCATATAACGGTATACCTGCATGGAATCGACCGAAACGATCTCAGCGCCGTATTTTTCAGCAATGACAAGAGACAGCTCGGTCTTTCCGATTGCAGTAGGACCGACAATGACTATCATTGGGTTTTCTCGTATCATAAAGTGTTAGAATTCAGGAGCCGGAATTATGATTAATGTGTGACAGAGACGAACAATCTGCTATAATATGTCTCTTTATAATTCCAGGCAAGAACATTAATATCAAAATAGAATTGTAGGGTTTGTTGAGTTATAGCGTTATTGAGTTGTTGAACTCAACAAACTCAATAACTCAACAAACTCTATAAACTCAAATGCCCGGAACTGACGCCATTCACCCTCCCCTGCCCGCCGATGCGGACAGACGTGATCAGTTCCGGATTTTCTTTTAAAAACTCAGGAGGACCAATAACATGCCGGACAGAATTTACAACTTCAGCCCAGGACCTGCCACCCTTCCTCAGGAAGTACTCCACCAGGCAGCTAAAGACATCGTCAACTTCAAGGACAAGGGCATCGGGCTCATCGAGATGAGTCATCGCAGCAAGGAGTTTATGGCCGTAACCGAGGAGACGGAAAGCCTCTTACGGGAACTTTTTGCAATTCCTTCAAACTATAAGGTCCTTTTTCTCCAGGGTGGCGCCTCAACACAATTTGCAATGGTCCCGATGAATCTCTTAGGAAACGGGAAGACAGCAACCTATCTTAACACCGGGACCTGGTCAAAGAAGGCGATCAAAGAGGCACAACTCTTCGGTGATATCGATGTCGCCTACTCAAGCGAAGAAAGTGTTTTCAATCATGTTCCTCAGCCGGGAGACTATACGGTAGCGCCGGAATCCGAATATCTCTACTTCGTCTCCAACAACACCATATACGGCACCCAGTTCCATGAGTTTCCGGACACGGACAAGGACCTTATCTGTGACATGTCCTCTGATATCCTCTCACGAAAGATCGATGTCAGCCGGTTCGGAATCATCTTTGCCGGGGCCCAGAAGAATATGGGTCCTGCAGGATGCGCTGTTGTCATCATACGGGACGATCTTCTGGACAGAACACCGGACAATGTGCCGACCATGTTTCGTTACAAAACACATGCCGACAAAGGTTCAATGTTCAATACACCGCCCTGCTTTGCTATCTATAGCATTGGTCTTGTCCTGAAATGGCTTAAAAAATCCGGAGGACTTGATGCAATGGAAGCCTTGAACCAGGAAAAGGCCGCGCTTTTGTACACTACCATTGACGGTTCCGACTTCTTCCGCGGCCATGCTAAAACTGCATCACGATCAAACATGAACGTCACCTTTAATCTGCCGACACCGGAACTCGAAGCTCAATTTATCAGCGAGGCTGCCGCCAAGGGATTTGACGGACTCAAAGGGCACAGATCAGTGGGCGGCATCAGGGCCTCGATCTATAACGCTTTCCCGAAAAAAGGCGTCGAAGATCTGGTCGAGTTCATGAAGGAGTTTGAGAAGAAAAATAGTTAAAGGCGAGGCAGAAAGGCAGAAGTTAGAAGGCAGAAGTTTTATGCACTACACCGGCAACATCATCAGGCCTCCCAGTGAGGCGAACAGTATCATCCTACAGGTGACTCACGGGTGTTCGCATAATAAATGCACCTTTTGCGGGACGTATAAAGGGGTCCTGTTTCAGCTGAAAGATGCCCGCCTGATCGATGAGGACCTTGCTTTTGCGGCCCGATACTGCCTCCGCCAGAAACGGGTCTTCCTGGCAGACGGCGATGTCCTTGTCCTTCCCCAAAAGAAACTGGTTGATCTCTTTCGCAAGATTCGAGACAAACTTCCCTGGGTCAACCGGATCTCCCTGTACGGAAATGAAAAAGCGATTCGAAAAAAAAACCTGCCGGATTTTTTGGAGTTAAAAGGCCTCGGGCTTGACAGGGTCTTCATGGGGGTTGAGAGCGGACATAATCCGACGTTGCGTTTTATCCAAAAAGGCGCTGATGCTGAAGCGATGATTAAGGCCGGCAGAAAGGTACGGGATGCCGGTCTTTTTCTTTCCGTCACCGTGCTTCTTGGCATTGGCGGAGTAAAAAATTCGCAAAGCCACGCCGAGGCAACCGCCCATGTTCTCTCTGCCATGGGGCCAAACCAGATCGGTGTGCTGACGCTCATGCTGTTGCCGAACACCAGACTTTTCAAACAGCAGGCAACAGGCGAATTTACCCTGCCTGATCCTGCAATGCTTCTGATGGAACTGAGGACCATGGTCGACATGATACAGGTGGACCGAGTCCAGTTTCAGTCCAACCATGCCTCGAATTATCTGCCGATCAACGCACGCCTGCCAAAGGACAGAGAAAAGATCCTGGAAAGCATAGAGAGCGCCCTTGCCGGTGCGGTTCAACTTGTGCCGGAACATGCTCGGGCTTTGTAATAATGGAACACAAACAAGATCTCAAAAATTTCACCCTCAAACAGCTGACCGAATTCACTACAGCCATCGGCCTGCCGAAGTTCCGCGCCAACCAGATCTTCTCCTGGCTGTATCGGCCGCATATCACCGATTTTTCTCAGATGACCGATCTTTCCTTTGCGTTGCGTGAACTTCTCACCCAAAAGGCAATTATCAGCGGAATCGCGCCTGCTGCCGAGGAAATTTCCAAGGATGGCACGAGGAAATACGCCTTCAGGCTTGAGGATGACGCGGTGATAGAAAGTGTCCTCATTCCCGAGGGAGACCGGCATACCCTTTGTATATCTTCACAGGTGGGCTGCGCCATGGGATGTACGTTTTGCCTTACCGGCGCCATGGGGTTTACGAGAAATCTGACACCTTCCGAGATAGTCGGTCAGGTTGCGGCTGTGCAGGAAAAGATGATTGATGATGGTCTGGGAGAGATCAGCAATCTCGTCTTTATGGGGATGGGAGAACCTCTGGCAAATCTTGACAATGTCGTGACTGCAATCGATATCCTTCTTGATCAGCGGGGGCTCAACTTTTCCGAACGGAGAATAACCGTTTCAACCTGCGGCCTGGTTCCCAAGATCAAGGAACTAGGCGCACGAACCAAGACCAATCTTGCCGTTTCACTGCATGCAGTCAAAGAAGAGATCAGAAATAAACTGATGCCGGTCAACAAGACCTATCCGGTTGAAACCCTGCTTGCCGCCTGCCGGGAGTATCCTTTGCCCAAAAGAAAGAGGATCATGATTGAATACATCCTGATAAAAGGGGTGAACGATTCAGAAGAAGATGCGCATCTGCTTGCTGAAAAACTACAAGAGATCAGGTGTAAGATCAACCTGCTGCCGTTTAACGAGTGTTCAGAACTCCCTTTCAAGAAGCCTGAGGATGAACAGGTGGAACGGTTTCAGGAAATCTTATGGGAGGCGGGATACACGGTCATTGTCCGTTCAAGCAGGGGCGCTGACATATCAGCTGCCTGCGGACAGCTGGCGCGTCGTCAGTGATCACATGCACCACAGCTTTGCACGATCGCTCCTGCCCGCATAGCACGCTATAGCGAACAGTCGCGCTTGTGCAAATATGCGGCACCTGTGATCACTGACGGTTTAGAATATCATATCACGAAACAATACTTATTTCACCGGCAGTATCACAGGATTTGTAAATCACGAACAATCAAGAAGATTCTAGAATCGAAAATCACTTCTGTTCCACCCTCTGAAGTATGTCATGCAGTTCGTGAATATCAAAAGGCTTACACAGAACTTCACTTACACCGTTTTTTTTCAGCTCTTCTTCGTTTACTTCAAAGATGTTGCCGGAACAGATGGCAACATAGAGTCCGGGATGCTTTTCAAGGAGTTCGGGGAAGAGTTCCAGCCCGCTGACGTCAGGCAGGGAGATATCAAGAAGGACGAGATCTATCTCTTTTTCGCTGTCAACCAGTATCCTGGCCTGGGCGCCATCTTCAGCACAGAAAACAGTATGCCCCAGTATTTTCAGCAGTTCACTTGTAACAGTCAAGACAACCTGATCGTCATCAACTAAGAGTATCTTCAGCAAAACCTACCTCATGAACTTTGAGCTGACAGCTGGGCGCTGTCAATTTTCCTCATCTTATCATTTCATAACACAGATTGGAAACAGAAAGCAGGAAATTTAAGTAAATTCTTAATCCTCGAGAAAATCCGCTTGCTATTCACCAACAAAAAAAGCTCCCGGCAGAATTCACTGCGGGAGCTTTTTGTTTATTGACTTGAGAGAAAGATCTCAACCGAGACCGGCGCTGACAGCCTTGGTCAATTTTTCATCAACCTTGGCTGCAATGATCTCATCTGTCAGGCTGGTCCCCTCTTTGCGCAGGGCCTTGGCAACATTGCCGAAACTCATTCTAAGTTTCTTGTTGCTCATGAGCTTTTCAGCCTTAAGAAGCCGCTCTTGCACCTCTTCAGGAGAGAGGCCTTCATCCCGGCCTAACGGCCCAAGCTCTTTGATCTTCTGCGTGAAATCCGTGATCAACTTGACAAAACGCGGGGCCTCAGCAGCTGATGCCCATTGCAGAGAAAACCGCTCCGGATTGAGACCGGTCTCTTTCAGCACCTTTTTGATCAATCCGTTCACGCCCATTGCATCGTAATTACCGACCTGGTAATGACATTCACCGAGTTGTCAGCCACCGGCAAAAATGCCTGCCGCCCCTTCCGCAAATCCGCGAAAGACAAAGGCAGGGTCAATCCTTCCGGTGCACATGATGCGAATTGTTCGTAAGTTTGTCGGGTACTGATAGCGTGATACGCCGGCTGAGTCAGCTGCGGCATAACAGCACCAGTTACAGAGAAAACCCAATATTTTTGGGTTAAAATCGTCCTTAGCCATAGTTTTACTCCTCAAAGGCCTCGCCGAACGCCTTTATCTGCGAATTAATCTGTTCATTTGTAAAACCGCCCATGGAAATTGCAAATGTGGGACAGTGCGCTGAACAGATTCCACATGACTTGCAGGAGGCGACTATTGTTTCCGCTTTCCGTTTTTTACCTACCTTGAGCATCTGAATGGCCTGATACGGACACAAAGATGCACAGATGCCGCAGCCGATACAAAGGTCCTTGTCAATATTGGAGACAATCGGATCGACAGACACCTGTCCTTTGACCAATGGTATGGACGCCTTGGCAGCAGCGGCCTGGGCCTGGACTATGATCTCGTCAACAGGTTTGGGTGAGTGCGCCAGACCACAGACGTACACACCGTCAACCGGCATCTCAACAGGCCTGAGCTTCACATGGGCCTCAAGATAGAATTTGTTTTCGTTTACCGGCACCTTCAAGAGCTTGCTCAGGGTGGCTGTTTCTTCAGGCACAGTACCGACGCTGAGCGCAACAATGTTAGGTGAAATGGTGACATCGTCTCCAAGAATAGGATCATAATAGGAGACATTCACCTTGGCGCCCTTGGCGGTGACTTCAGGTTTATTGTCCATCTCGTACGGCACAAAAAGGACACCTTTCTTCCGAGCCAGAAGATACGCGTCCTCAGCATATCCATAGGTCCGTATATCGCGATACAGAACAATAACTTGAGAATCAGGATTGATCGCCTTGATCGTGAGCGCATTCTTGACCGCATTGTTGCAGCATGTTTTGCTGCAGTACGCAAGGTCATCGCCACGCGATCCGGCACACTGGATCATGACGACTGAATCAGGCGCTCTTTTCTTGGCCTTGCCTGCAAGCTGTAGTTCAAGGTCCTGCTGGGTGACAACTTTTTTGGACTTGCCAAGCAGATATCTGTCCGGTCGATGCTCCTTGCCGCCGGTAGCGACTACGATGATACCATGATCAATCGTCTGTTCCGTCTTTTTCCTTCCTTTCTTGACCGCGATCACCGATGAAAAATTGCCGACAAAGCCGCTGGTTGTGGCCAGTTCGGCATTGGTGAGAACGTCAATCTTCTTATTTTTCTTGATTT
>DAOVSZ010000103.1 GCA_030627725.1 Desulfobulbaceae bacterium | reverse complement strand
TTCCGCAAGTTCATCCGTGGTCTGGGGGATACTCATTCCCAGGCTTGACCCCTGACCGACCGGTTTGATGACGAGCGGCAGGTTCAACCGGCCCGGAATTTCTGCCGCATTCGATTCGTCAGCAGCGCACATCACCCAGTCCGGCGTCTTGAGTCCTGCCTGTTGGTAAAGAATTTTGGAGAGATTTTTGTCCATGGCGATTGCGCTTCCCAGGACACCGGAGCCCTGGTACGGGATCCCGAGCAGATCGAGATAGCCCTGGACGGTCCCGTCCTCGCCGAACGGCCCGTGCAGGAGGATAAAGGCAACATCAATGGATTCGGCATCTGCTGCAAGGCGGCCGAGGTCTGTTGCCGGATCGTACTGGGTCACCTCATATTTTTCCGGATCAAAGGCCTGAATTGCTCCCCTGGCCCCGTTTAAGGACACTTCCCTTTCACCGGATCTGCCGCCGGCCAGCAAAGCTACACGTATCTTTTTCATTATGGTTAATCCTTGCTTGTGAAGTCTGTGATAATGATGCTACATTATGGACTGATACTAGACTAACACGTCCTTCCCAGACCCTGCAAGGGGGGCTTGACAGGGGAAGCAAGAGTAGACCTTAAAAATGGCATGAAAACCTATCACCCTGTAGACAAAAAAATTATCGACCAGCTTACGGAAATTGTCGGGAAAGATCATCTTACGGCTGTAAAGGAAGATCTTATGAGCTATTCCTATGACGGCACGGCACGGGAATTTCTGCCTGAGGCTGTGGTGTTTCCGGGCTCAACCGATGAAGTGAGCCGCGTCATGCGGCTTGCTTCTGAAAAAATCTTTCCTGTTGTGCCGCGCGGGGCAGGGACCGGAATGACCGGAGGGTCGCTGCCGGTACAGGGCGGGGTTGTTCTTGCCATGAGCCGCCTGGACCGGATAATACGTATCGATCCTGAAAACCAGACAGCCAAAGTAGAGCCGGGAGTGATAACCGGAGACCTGCAGAAAGAGGTGAGACGGCACGGGCTGTACTATCCGCCTGATCCTGCGAGTCTTTCGTTCTGCACCATGGGCGGCAATGTCGCTGAATGCGCCGGCGGCCCCAGCGCGGTGAAGTACGGGGTGACCAGAGACTATGTCCTGGGGCTTGAAGTGGTCCTTGCCGACGGCAGGGTGTTTTTAACCGGCGTGCAGACCGCCAAAGGCGTGGTCGGATATGATCTGTCCCGCCTCTTTACCGGGTCGGAAGGGACTCTTGCGGTCATTACCGGCATAACGGTCAGACTTGTCCCGTATCCTCCCTGCAAAAGCACCTTTCTGGTCCTGTGCAAAAGCATATCCCAGGCAACATCACTGGTGTCGGAGATATTACGGACCCATACGCCATGTACCCTGGAGTATATGGACCGGACTGCGATTAGAATTGTCAGGGACCTCCTGCCTGCGCCGCTTGCCGCCGGCACTGAGGCCTTGCTTCTGATTGAGTTTGATGGCGACGGAAAAAGCGTTGAAAACCAGGGCGACGCTCTGAAGATTTTTCTCTCTGAACAGGACCTTCTCGGGGTGGAAGAGGCCGGCGGGGACAGGGAGGCGGAGACTCTCTGGACGGCCAGGCGGTCTGTTTCTCCTGCTGCCTTCAAGCTCAAACCGCATAAGATGAGTGAGGATGTGGTTGTTCCACGGACCAGGATTCCTGAGTTGGTTACATGTGTCGAAACCCTGAGCCGGGATCTTGATATTGTCATATTTACCTTTGGTCATGCCGGAGATGGAAATATTCATGTCAATATCATGCTCGACAGGAACGATAAAGGTGAGAAAGAGCGTTGCGAGACGGCAAAAAGACGTCTTTTTAAAGAGGTTGTCGGTCTTGGCGGGACCCTTTCCGGCGAACATGGGGTGGGTATAACCAAGGCCCGATTTCTGCCTCTGGAACTGGACGGAAACGCTCTCGCCGTGATGCAGGATATCAAGATGCTGTTCGATCCGTTGAATATCCTCAATCCAGGGAAAATTTTTCCAGGAAAGGACGATAAGCCAAAAAAGAATTGACAGGATATCGCCTTATCCTTTATAAAGAGTGTTTGCCTCAGAGCGAGGTATCTGTGTCTGATTAAAATTGGCCACTGGTCGATGAAGTTATAATTTTTTCATTTTCAGGAGAAATCATGATAGAAGTAGAAGTAAGAGGGGATATCGAATACGCCATCAGGCAGCTGAAGAAAAAACTGCAGATGGATGGCATCAAGAGAGAACTCAAGCGCCGTGAATACTATGAGAAGCCCAGCGTCAAGCGCCGCCGCAAGCAGGCAGAGGCCAAAAGAAAGCTCCGCAAGCTTAAATACCGCATGAGAAGAAGTTAACAAGGTGTCTTTCTTCGGATGAACAGGAAACGGAGAAAGGCCCGGAACCGTCTCAACCCCTACCTGTCCCGTCCATCAGAGACCCCGGAATTGTCATTTCCCCAGCTGGGGTCGCACTATGCAGCCTGCCTGAAACAGTTTCTTCACTATCTGACAGCTGAACGCCGTCTGGCGTCAAACACCGTCTCCGCCTACCGGCAGGACCTCTCCTTTTTTCTTTACTACCTGAACTCAGTACGTATCCGGCGTATTCAGGACATCCGGCCTGATCATATCCGCGGGTATCTTGCCGACTGCCATCAAAAGAAGATATCGTCAAGGAGTAACGCCAGAAGGGTGTCCTCCATCCGTTCTTTCTTTCGTTTTCTCATTGCGGAAAGGATGCTTGAAGAAGACCCATCCGGTATCATTGATTTGCCGAAACCCGGACACCGGCTCCCCAGGGTCCTGACTGTGGTTGAGGTGACCCGTCTTCTGGAAGGCGCTGGAGACACCGGGCGTTATGCGTCCCGGAACGCCGCTATGCTTCATCTCCTGTACGCCTCCGGTCTCCGGGTCTCTGAACTGGTGAACCTGCCTGTTTCCGCAGTCAACCTGACGGCAGGTCATGTCCGGGTCGTGGGCAAGGGGACCAAGGAGCGCATGGTACCCCTTGGAGAGGCGGCAAAAGAGGCGATTGAAGAGTATCTGAAAAATTTCCGGCCGCGTTTTCTTCAGGGAAGGACCAGCAATTTTCTCTTTGTCAGCCGCCTCGGGACGGCCATGACCCGGCTCAGGTTCTGGCAGATTGTCCGGGAGACCGTTCGCGCCGCAGGGATCAAGAAAAAGATCAGCCCCCACGTTCTCCGCCATTCTTTTGCCTCTCACCTGCTTGAGCATGGCGCCGACCTTCGCGCCGTCCAGGTCATGCTCGGCCATTCCGATATTGCAACCACACAGATCTATACCCATGTGAACAGCGACCGCCTGAAGTCTATCCATCAGAAGTTTCATCCCAGAAGCTGAATATTAAAAGACTAGCCAGCTGCGCTGAAGGCACAGAGGCACAGAGGCACAAAAAAGTGACAAAGTGACAAAGGGAAGGAATTTATCTATTGCCTGTGAAGGGGCAGCTCCACCACAAATCGTGCACCCCGGCCCGGCTTTGATTCCACCCACAGATTCCCGCCGTGCTTGTCGCAGATAATGGAATGTGAGACTGAAAGGCCTAAACCCGTGCCTATGCCCACATCCTTTGTGGTAAAAAAGGGATCAAAGATCTGGTTGCGCACCTCTTCGCTCATGCCCGGACCATTATCCTCCACCTCTATATGGAGCGTTTCTCCCTGTTGCGAAGCGCGCAGGATAATCTGCGGACAAGGGAAGTCGGCCGGCTGAACGATCATGGCCTGGACCGCGTTTTTGATCAGATTAAGGACAACCTGCTGGATCTCCATGGCCACGCAGGGGAGATTGGGCAGGTCAGGGGCATATTCTCTGACAACCTCTACGTTCAGAATATCGTACTTTTTTTTCAGGTTGTAATCGGCCCGGGCCAGGCTTACTGCATTATCAAGCAATTGTACCGGGTTGGTGTACGTTATGTCGCCCTTATGCGGCCGGCTGAACTCAAGCAGGGATTTAATAATTATTGCCGCATTCTCTGCGGAATTTCTGGCGCCGTTCAGGAAGAAATCAATTTCTTTTGTCCTGAAATACTTCTGCATGGCTGCAAGATCGACGTTGCATTGGGCCGCAATTTCCTGATTGGCCGGCAGATCGGGAGAAAGTCCTTGTTCGATGATCTGGATGGACTGGAGGATCGCTGAGAGCGGGGTGTTTATCTCATGGGCGACCCCGGCTGCCAGGCCTGCGACTGTTGTCATTTTTTGCGTCTTAAGAAGCTGGTCTTCCATTTTTTTCGTATTCGTGATATCCGTCAGGACGATGATGACGGATTCCGTCCTGCCGTCTTCATTTTTCATCGGGTATGAATGAAGAACAAAGAACATGCGCTCGCCGTCTCTGTCAAATCGATGCTGACTTATCTGGCCGGCGCCGGTTTGAAAGGTTTTTTGCACCATCCCTTCTTCGCCCGGCCCATGATCGGTTGCATCGACATAAGGCAGCACGTCATAGTAAAACCTTCCAATCATATCTTTAAACGGCATCGCAAGCAGTCGGGCGGAGGCGCTGTTCGCCAGCTCTATTTTCTTGTCACTGCCGATAACAAGCAGCCCATCTCCAATACTTTCAAGTATGTTTTTCAGGAATCCTTCGGACTTTTTCAGATTGTCTTTGGCCTTTTTCAGTTCCAGAAGTTCCCGGACATTTTCGTCATACATGGCAACCAGCACATTCTCGAGACTTTCCCGAGAATCGCCAAGAGTCATAGGAGTCGTGATTTCAAGCAGGACCCGCTGGGCCTGCAGCAGGTCATCTTCCAAGGTATAAAAGTCAATGTTTATCAGAGCGTTGAAATGGGCCTTAATGATTTGGGCGATGGGAATGTCCCGCTCCATGCATTCCTTGCCGAACTCATAGGCCTCAAACAGGCAACGTTCGCTGGGGTCCTTCAGGTGCGCTTCAAGTATCCGCCGGTATTTTTTGCTGATATCCTGCATGATCCGTACCTGTTCCCTAGGTAAGCTGTTATCGTCCGGGTATCCCCCACACCTGTGACCGCTTACAGTTCCCGGGCCACGACTATGGTTGCATCGTCAGAGTCCTTGCCGTACTCACGAACAGCAATTTCCGCAATTTCCTGCGGCGCTAACTCTGCAATGTCCAGTTGTTCCGGTTCAAATCGTTTGGAAATCCCATCAGTGTTCAGAATGAGAGTGTCCCCCCTGCTATACGGAAATTCCGTCACATGGGGCGTAATGCAAATATTATGGCCAAGAATACCGGCATTGGAGATAAATCGAAAGGGCTGCCTGCCTATGACCCGAATCATTATGTTGCCGATGCCGGCACAGACAAATTTTGATTTTTTCAGGTCAAGCGCAACCAGTCCCATCACCACGCCTCGGGGCCCGCGAAGTTCCTTGTGACAGCCCCTGAGAATGGCGTTGAAATCGGATTTATGATTTTTCCGCACATATTCCGCCGCCTTCTGGGCCGGCAGATACGCGGCTTCTCCATGTCCAAGCCCGTCTATCAGCGCGATCAGCGCCGTATTGTCAAACTCCATGACAACATAGGCATCGCCGTTAAATTCAAGACCGTAATACGGGGTGGAGACGACCCCATATTTCAAAAGGCCGCCCCTTGGAACATGAGGATTCAGTTTCGGCCTGATAAGACCAGGGGGCTTTTGCTTCCATTTTCTGACCGTAATTGTGAGGCCGACGCCTTTTTCAGAGTGGATCTCAAACTGGTCCATCAGCCGCTGTACCCCTCTCAAGCCCACCCCAAGCCCCTTGTTACTTTTTTTCGTTTCCCTTAAAACAGCATCAACGTCCTCAATTCCACTCCCCTTGTCCTGGATGATTATCTCCAGGCCGTCTTCAATGGTCTCAAGCCGTATTGTTCCTTCTGACGCATGCCGGATAATGTTAGTTGCCAGCTCGGAGATCGCAATCTCGATGGAACTGTAGTCCCGGGAATGAAACCCCATCTCACGGGCCATTTCCCTGCCAGCCCTTCTCGCCTTAAAGACATCTGTTTCGGTCCTGACCGGAATTATAACCATTTCCTCACCGTCACCCGGAGCCCCTTGCCCTTTTCCGATGTCACCTCAAATTCATCCATCAGTTTTTTTGCGCCGCAGAGCCCCATTCCAAGCCCTTTGCCGGTGGAATACCCCTCCTGCATGGCCTGCTCGATATCCTCGATGCCCGGCCCGCGGTCTTCACAGATAAGCTCAATGCCGACCCGACCGGCCTGGCTGACCGTTTCAATGTTCAGTATTCCTTCATCCGCATATTTAACGACATTTCTGGTCAACTCGGAGATGGCCGTGGCTATCTTGGTCTGGTCCACGATGCCGAACCCGAGTTTTTGTGCCAGGTCTTTAGCCATGGTGCGGGAGGTGACAATATCGTCATCAGACGTAATTTCAATTCGCATGGCAATCACCCCCTTAATCGGAACGAATCTTTTGGCGCAGCCATTCCAGCCCCTTTTCCATATTCAGGGTCGTATAGACCCCGCCCAGGTCAATGCCAAGCTCCACAAGGGTAATGGCAACCGCGGGCTGCAGTCCGACCAGCACGGTAAAGGCCCCCATTATCTTGGTCATGCCGGCGGTATCGCCGATAAGACGGCCCAGAAACGAGTCAACGATGTCCAGGGAGGTCACATCGATGAGAACGCCCTTGGCGTCCGTTTCCGCAAGTTTTTCCAGGATGTCCCGCTGTAATATTTCCGCTGTCTTGTCATGGAGTTCAATCTGCACCGAGACCAGCAGAAAATCCTCTATTTTCAAGATAGGCACTCTATTCATTGTCTACCATCTTTTTGCCGATTTTTTTAAATGCCTGCTCGAGTCCGGCCTGCTGATTTGCAAAGGTCTCAAAATTTTCTAAATCAATCCCCAGGTGCACAAGGGTCTGGGCTATCTCCGGCTTTATGCCGACCAGTATGCATTTGGTCCCCAGCAGGTCGGCGGCCTTCATTGTCTTTATCAGCCGGTCGGACACCTCGGTGTCGACAAAAGGCACGCCGGTTATGTCAATGATGGCTATGGATGCCTGGGTCTCAACAACGGCCGAAAGCAGTCCCTCCATTATCTGCTGTGCCCTGGCGGAGTCGATAATGCCGATAAGGGGCAGCGTGATGATCCCTTCCCAGATCTTGACCACGGGCGTGGAAAGCTCCAGGATGGCTTTCTGCTGCTCCCGCAGCTGTTCATCCGCCATGACCCTTTCTGTCACGTCCTTGGA
Source organism: Desulfobulbaceae bacterium (assembly GCA_030627725.1). Taxonomy (GTDB): domain Bacteria; phylum Desulfobacterota; class Desulfobulbia; order Desulfobulbales; family DAOVSZ01; genus DAOVSZ01. The sequence continues at coordinate 1,139 of DAOVSZ010000103.1, read as the reverse complement.
AATATGGATGAATTCGGTCACCTTGCCTTTTTCATACACAGGGTATCCGGACACCTCGGCATACACCTTATTGCCTTCCTTGTCAAAATGGGTGTGCAGGACCGTGGCCGCCTTGCCGGTCTTGATGGTCTCCTCTACCGGACAGATGTCATAGGGGGGCTGGCAGACATGGTCAATGTTGTGGGTGACCTTGTAGCAATGGTCGGAAATAACATTTTCCTTGTCCTTGCCATAACGGTCAAAGACCTTTTTGTTCGCCCAGAGAATTTTGAAATCCTTGCCGAGAAGCATGATCTCTTCTTCCACGTTATCAAGGACCTTTTCATAAATTTCCATCTTGTGCTTGTCAATCGTCTGTTTTCCGCTCTGTCGCTTCTGGACCATTTTGTCCTCCTTTGCAGTTATTATTACTCAAGGCAATCTTCTGCAATTTTTGTTAATATATCTTCATCAAGACGGCCTGTAGCTGTTTTTATTCCTTTGATCGGCGTCCATCAAGCAAATCCTCCTGCATACATAAATCCATGCTATGTCACGTTAAGGGGCAGTTCCATCACAAATCTTGCCCCTTGCCCCGGCGCTGATTCCACCCGCATGTTTCCGTGATGCTTGTCACAGATAATGGCATAGGAAACAGAGAGCCCCAGGCCGGTGCCCTCGCCCACGTCCTTGGTGGTAAAGAAGGGGTCAAAGATATGACTGCGGACCTCTTCGATCATGCCCGGGCCGTTGTCTTCCACCTCGATGCGGACCGCTTCCCCCTCCTGCAAGATGCGCAGGACAATCCGGGGGCTGCCTGCGGCCTCCTCCTGATCGGCCATGGCCTGGACCGCGTTTTTGATCAGATTGAGGACCACCTGCTCGATCTCCATGGCCACACAGGGGAGCTGCGGCAGGTCCCGAGCATAGTCCTTAACAATTTCCACATGAAGGATGTCCTGCTTCTTTTTGAGGACATAGTCGGCCCGGGCCAGGTCTACGGCGCTGTCCAGGAGTTTGGCCAGGTTGGCATCGGCCATGTCTTCGCTGTATGGCCTGCTGAACTGGAGGAGATTGTTGACGATCTTGGCGGCGCCGGCAGCGGATTTTCTGATGCCGTCCAGAAAAAAATCAATCTCCTTTTGCCTGAAATAGTCCTT
>DAOVSZ010000273.1 GCA_030627725.1 Desulfobulbaceae bacterium | reverse complement strand
GGCAAGATTTTTCACCTCTCCTGCAACCACGGCAAACCCCTTGCCCGCCTCACCTGCGCGCGAGGCCTCAATGGTGGCATTTAAGGCCAGCAGGTTGGTCTGACCGGAAATATCATTTATTGCCAGGACCACGTCACCGATCTCTTTGGCGGCGCCCCCCAAGTGGGCAATAGTCAAGGTTGCGGCTTCCGCCATACGGGTCGCCTTGCCGGCAACACTAGCCCCCTTGCCTGCCATCTCGTCGGTGTCCCGCATGGAATCGGACATCTCTTCGATAGACCTTACAATTTCCCGCATACTGTTTGACATTTGAACCGCGGTATCGGAAACACTTTTGGCATTGGCGCTGATCTCTTCGGTGGTGCCCGCTACATTGGCTGTCTGGGCGTTTACCTGTTCCGAGTTGACCGCCAGTTGACCGGAGACGGTGTTCAAATCGTTTGAGGCGGATGCAAGCCTGACCGCATCTGCCTGAACATGACTGATCATGGCCGCCAGGTTCTCTACCATCTTACTGAGCGCCTTGCCGAGCTGGTCTTTGTCCGAGTTAATCGTCACCTCCCGGGTAAGGTCACCTTCCGCTATACTATCAGCAAGCCGGGCGCGGTCCTGCAGGTTGTCGATCATCGTATCCATTGCCCTGCCAAGCCTGCCGATCTCATCCTTGGAGGACAACTGCATACGCTCGGAAAGGTCTCCGGATGCTACGCGGTCTGCAAACTCGACGCACTTAGTAAGGGGCACGGCAAGCTTTCGCCTGGCTACCAGACCGAAAACAAGCGATCCGCAAAAAAGCGCTGCCACAAATACAATACCGTTAATCTTACCGAACCTCCGCACCCGGGCAAGAACCACCTCTTCTCTGGTGGCAACGGAAACAGACCATTTCAATTCCGGGACCTCGACGGCAACCGGGATCCAACCAGCAAGCTGACCTCCCGCAAGTTCCTTGGCCATACTGAAATCAAGCTGCGGTGAAAATGCAGCCAGGCCATCAGCGCAACTGATCGAACAGACCATGCCGAGCGAAGCAAGGTCGCCAAGCAACTCTTTAATAGCGTTGTCAATGGGTTGATAGAGCCAGAGAAGCCCTGCAAGTTTCTCTTCAGCGCTCACGATGCCGACAACAGAGAGCAAGGCCAGACTTTTGCTCTCGTCCTTCACTATCCGGTGTATGATCGCAGTTCCGTTCTTTAAGCTTACACGTCCCTCTTCATCAAGACCCAGCATCCGCCCCAGTTCCGGCAAGACCTCCCTGGAATCATACTGATCAAATTCTTCAACCTTTTCACCCTTGTTGATCTGAAGTTTTACCCCCCCATCATCGACAAGGCTCGCGAACTGAAATTTTGCCAGATGCGGTTTTGATGAATGGACCCCTCTGAAAAAAGCAGCCAGACTGTCAAGGTGGGTCTCAGCGCCATAGTCATCACCCAGATCAGAAGATTCAAAAAAACCGTTAAAAGAGGCGTGCCCCAGAATCAGCTGCATGTCTTCTGTCGTACTCTCTACAAGGGAGCTGACAATCTGCTCCCGGACCTTATCGGCCTGAGAAGTCAACTGGATATCGACATCTTGTTTCAACTCTCTTGAAATAAACTGCCAGATCACAAACGTTGACGATCCCATTGCCAGAAAAAACACGACAACAAAAAGAAAAATGGCCTTCTGGCCCAGGCTGATACCGCCATCCTTCATGAATATACCTCCATTGATACGGTTCAAAGTTCAGGTTTCAGCGTTCCACTCCTTCCCATCATACACCTGCGGAAAAGCGAGAGTCAATCAACCTCGAACTTTCATCAAAAAAAATCCTCAAGCATTCCAAACGGAACGTTTGAGGATTTTTTGTAACTGTTCAGCAGCACCCCATCTGCGCGCGATCAGGCTAGCTCACATAGGACAACTATAACAGCGAAGCGGTGTCATCTCCAGCCTGCTTGCCCACATCTGGGGCACTGCTAAACAGTTACAGCATGGAGTTTAAGCTGAGGGCTATCCAGCTGCACTGAAGACACAAAGGAAAGGAATGTATCTAAAAGTACTCCATTAACTCTGTGCCTCTGTGCCTATCTTAATGTTTAAACGCACGCTGGCCGGTATACTTCATTGCCACCTTCGGGTCCGCCTCATTGCAGGCCTCGATGGTCTCATAATCCCTGGCCGAACCACCGGCCTGCAGAATGGCTGAGACGCCCTGACGGATCCCGACATCAGCGCCGTCTCGAAAGGGAAAGAAGGCATCCGAGATCATGACCGAGCCGGGCAGCCCTGCCTTGTCTTCTTTTGTCTTGGCATCGATCGCCTCTTTGTCGGCCTTGTCTCTTTTTCCTTGCTCGATTTCAAGGACAAGGTCCGCATACGGGATGCCATGGGTATCAAAGCAGACGATATCGGCGTACTTCACATAGGCCTTCTGCATCGCAATCTCAGCCACGCCCACCCTGTCCTGCTCTCCGGTGCCGATGCCGACCGTGCAACCGTCCTTGACGTAGAGCACCGAGTTTGAGGTGACGCCATGCTCGATTGCCCAGCCAAAAAGCATATCATCGATCTCGCCCTGGGTCGGTTCACGTTCAACCTTATATTCCGTGCCTTTCGAAGTCGTTTGCGCCGGTTTCAGGTCGGCCACGGTACGGATGGAGTTGACCGCCGACTGCTGGACGATGATGCCGCCGTCGATCAGACTCTTGAAATCAACGAACCGGTGCTTTTCAAATTCGGCCAGCCGGTCGATCCTCTTGATCCTGATCACACGCAGGTTCTTCCTTGCTTTCAAGATATCCAGGGTCCCGTCCTCAAAATCCGGCGCACAGACAACTTCGAGATAATTCTTACTTAACGCCTCGGCTGTTGCCTTGTCCACGGCCCGGTTCATGATGACCGCGCCGCCGAATGCCGCAATCCGGTCGGCCCGGTTCGCCTTGTCGTAGGCAGACGCCAAGGTGTCACCGCAGGCGGCCCCGCACGGGTTGTTGTGTTTCAGGATGACCGCAGCCGGACGATCAACGAGATACTTGATGATGTTCAGGCCGTTGTCCACATCGGTCAGGTTGATCTTTCCCGGGTGCTTGCCCACCTGCAGCATATCATCAACCGTAATGCCGCTCACCAGACCGTTCCCAGGCTCGATAAAGGTACAGCCGCCAAGCGCCAGGTTCCCGTTCACCAGTTCATAAAGCGCCGCTTCCTGGTTCGGGTTCTCGCCGTACCGCACCCCCCGCTCATCCACGGTACCGTCGTCCATGGTGATCTTCCAGGTCTTCTTCCGGTAGACAAGGGTCTGATCGTCAAAGGAAATCTTCATCTCCATCGGGAAATGATCCCCGAGAATTGTCGTATACATCTTCTTCAAATCCGCCATTCTTTCTTCCTCCTAATAAAATAAACAGAAAATTTTTCTCATAGAATTCTCAATATATTTCGACCGCAATACGAATTCATGCCGCATTCTTGCGGACCTGAAAAGTCGCGTCCCAATCTTTTCGCACCGGATCAAATCCCTTTCGCCGTATCGCCTCACAGACTTCATCAATCGAGCGATGATCGCCGACACTGAACTGCTCACCCGTAGGTTCCTTGTCCCCGTAACCGCCAGGCGCTGTGCAGGAGCCTGCTGAATACCGGGTGGGCCCTAAGCCTATCATCCCATCACGGAACCGGGCCTCTTCGCGGGTTGAGACGATGAGCCCGACATCATGATCAAAGAGCCTCAAGGCAAAGATGAGTTGGCTCATGTCCTTCTCTGCAACCTGGATTGGCGGCACAAAACCACCCTCGGCAGGCCGCAGGCGGGGAAAAGAGACGGTAAAGGCGGTGCGCCAGAATCTTTTTCTAAGCCACGCCAGGTGAAGGCCGAGAGCCAACCCTTCGGCCCGCCAGTCGGAAAGCCCTAAGAGCGCCCCGATCCCGACCTCCCTCATACCGGCAGCGGCAACACGTTCCGGAATCGTCAACCGCATGTCAAAATCACGCTTCGGCCCGGACAGATGCATCTCTTCATAAACCTTGCGGTCATAGGTCTCCTGGTAGACGGCAACCGCCGTGATCCCGGCGTCAAAGAGCCTGGCATACTCCGCTTCGCTTAACGGCTGCACCTCGATCGAGATCGCGGCAAACCTTTCGCGAAGCCTGATCGCAAGACTCTCAAGGTAGTCAACCCCGAGCTTCCCGGGCGCTTCGCCGGATACAAGCAGGATGTGGTTGAAACCGCGACCGTGCAGAATCATAGCCTCAGCCTCAGCCTCCTCCAAGCTGAGCATCTTTCTTTCTATCTTGTTGTCAGCGGAAAAACCGCAGTAGACACACCG
>DAOVSZ010000179.1 GCA_030627725.1 Desulfobulbaceae bacterium | reverse complement strand
GTAACTATTCAGCAGCACTCCATCCGCTCATTCGCTGCGCTCACCACCCGGAGTCTCGTGCCTCGCTTACCTGCACACGATCAGGCCTTCTCGCATAGCCAACTATAACAGCGAAGCGGTGTCATCGTCAGCCTGCTTGTGCACATCTGAAGCACTGCTGAATAGTTACGGGATGGAGTTTAAACCACGCTTGTTGCTCCACCTGAATAGTTACGAATTTTCTCTTATTATGCTCCCGCCATTTTTCTTGCCAATGACACTTTAGTTTGTTACGGTAGCTGATTCATTTCTTTTGATATTTTCAACAGGTTAGTGTAATAATATAAGGTAGTTTGAAATGATGCATAAGAAAATAACCCTTTAGGTACACTCCATGTTCTCACCAGTTGATTCGCTTCTTGGATGGCTTTCCAACGATCTGGCCATTGATTTAGGCACGGCAAACACCCTTGTATACGTCAAGGGCAAGGGTATTGTTTTAAGAGAGCCTTCTGTTGTGGCTGTGCGGCAGGATGTCCGCACCAACAAGGTCCTTGCGGTAGGCAAGGAAGCCAAGATGATGCTTGGACGCACACCCGGCAATATTGTGGCCATCCGCCCGATCAAGGACGGTGTTATTGCCGACTTTGAGGTGACCGAGGCAATGCTTCGCTACTTCATCAACAAGGTGCACAACCGCCGCACCCTGGTCCATCCGAGAATTATCATCAGTGTTCCCTCCGGCATCACCCAGGTGGAAAAAAGGGCGGTCAAGGAGTCAGCTGAGTCGGCCGGGGCCCGCGAGGTGTATCTTATCGAGGAGCCGATGGCAGCTGCAATCGGCGCCGGTCTTCCGATCACCGAACCGACCGCCAACATGATTGTTGATATCGGCGGCGGCACAACCGAGGTTGCCGTCATCTCCCTTGCCGGTATTGTCTATGCCAATTCCGTGCGCGTGGCCGGTGACAAGATGGATGACGCCATCCTCCATCACATCAAAAGAAACCATAACCTTGCCATTGGCGAACATTCAGCGGAAGTAATCAAGACAACAATCGGCGATGTCATGCCCGACCCTCCTTATGAGACCATGGACATAAAGGGGCGGGACCTGGTTTCAGGCGTCCCCAAAACCCTGACCATTGATTCCGATGAGATCAGGGCCGCAATCTCAGAGCAGGTTGATGCAATCATCGAGGCTGTCAAAATGGCTCTTGAACTGACACCGCCGGAACTGTCCGCTGACATCGTTGACCAGGGCATTGTCCTGACCGGCGGCGGCGCCTTGCTCAAAAACCTGGACAAACGCCTCAAAAAAGAAACAGGACTTCCCATAATTATTGCTGAGGATCCGTTATCCTCAGTTGTTCTCGGGTCTGGAAAGGCCCTTGAGAATATCGATGTCCTGAAAGAAGTCATGATCAGCTGATCGTAAGCATTATATAACCCCATATTAATATCTGCTCCATTATGCAAAATCCTGCTGGAAAGTGTCATCCTGACCTTCCAACACGTAGCCGTCGCTGCCCTGCTCTCCCTCGTGTGCTTTCAGGCCTCAACTTTCCATCGCCCCAACTGGGTCGGAATTCGTTAGCAGGACATAACCCATGAAAAAGAAGGAAGCTCGTTCCCGACAGATCAAGATGCTGCTCCTCTCGGTGATTTTCTTCGTCTTTGCCCTTTTTTTTATCTTTTCAACTGTCGGCAGACAGGGTTTCAACTCTCCACATAAATTTGCGCTCGAACTTTACGGCACAGCCCAATATGGGGCCACAAAATGCATCGACTACTGGCGGGGACTCTGGAATAACTATATAGCCCTTGGGGATGTCCGTTCGGAAAACGAAAATCTTCATAAAGAACTGCTGAAGATGAAGGCAATCAATGCCGAATACCGGGAGGCTGCGGCCACCAATATCAGGCTGAATAAGCTCCTCGGCTTAAAGGAATCTTTGCCGCCGCCGACAATCACAGCGGAAATCATCGGCAAAGACCCCTCTGTCTGGTTCAAGACCATTATTGTCAACAAAGGAAGCAGCAACGGTGTCAAAAAGGGCATGCCCGCCGTTACCGTGGAAGGTGTTGTCGGTCAGGTCATGGATACTTCACCCCACTATGCCAAGATCCTGCTCGCAATCGACCCGAACAGCGCCATCGACGTCCTGGTCCAGAAAACCCGAGTGCAGGGGATCATCAAGGGTGACGGGGAGATCTTCAAACTGCATTATGTCCTCAAAAATAACAATATACACCCGGGAGATACAATCATCACCTCCGGTTTTGGCAGCATTTTTCCAAAGGGCCTCCCCCTCGGCACGGTCAGCAAGGCGGTCAAAAGCCGGAGAGGAATGTTTCAGGAGATTGAAATCAAGCCGACCGTTGATTTTTCCCAACTTGAATACCTTATCATAATCATGAAAGAAACCTCTCTCGCAGAATAAAACTGTGACACTCAACATCACTTTTTTCATACTCGGCTCTCTGCTGCTGGTCCTGCAGACGACCCTCTTTCAGTGTATGCCGGAATGGGTCGGCAATCCGGACCTGCTCTTTATTCTCATCGTCTATATTGCGACCCATATGAGGATGACGAACGGTGGAACCCTGGTCTTTCTTTTCGGGATGTTGACGGATATTTTTGCCGGCATCTATTTAGGTGTTTTTCCGATTATATACCTTGTTCTTTTTGTAGTCCTGAAAGGCACATCCGTCAATCTTTTCATCAACGACACCTCCCATCCGCCTCCTCTGGTCGCAACCTGCTACCTTTTCTCGTGCAGTGGGGTCTTTCTCTTTTCATCAATGCTGGCTACAAACGCTGAGATCAACTGGTCATGGAAACAGGTTCTCCTGCAGACACTCATTCTTGCCGTTCTCGCCATGCCGTTCTTCCGTTTTTTCAACTGGATAACAACACACACAAAAGAAAAGAAAAAGGGTCTGTTTGCGACCGGCAGCAGCAGAAACCAATTCAGGACATAGCTTCATGCCCCGGGTCATTTACAAGATAACCAAGATTGATGAAAACGAAGTCATCACGCTCAAGAAGCGGATCGATATCGCTACTGCTATCATCCTCTTCCTGATCTCGATTCTCGTTGTCCGTCTCTGGTTCCTGCAGATTCATCAAGGCGCCGATTATGGCACACTATCGGAAAAAAACCGTATCCGCATGCAGGAGATCGCCGCCCCGCGGGGCAACATTCTTGACCGGAAGGGCAGAAATATCATAACCAATCGACCCTGTTTCAATATTGTCTGGGTCAGAGAAGACGCTCCCAACCCGGATGAAGTCATAAAACGGCTGGCCAAAATCCTTGATAAGGACATCACAGCCATTCTGGACAAGATCCGGACCGCTGTCGACCTGCCTCGTCATATCCCGGTCCGCCTTGAAGAAGACATTGACTGGAAGACCCTGGTCAATATCGAAAACCGTCATTTCGAACTGCCGGGCATCCGCATCGAAGCGCTTCCCACTCGCGACTACCTCTACAAGGACCTTGCCTCACATACCATCGGCTATCTCGGCGAGGTCAACCAGAAAGACCTGAGCAACCCTGAACTGAAAAACTATCAGAGCGGTGACCAGATCGGAAAAATGGGAATAGAAAAACTCTTTGAAGAATACCTCCGAGGTGACAAGGGCCACCGTTTTATTGAGGTTGATGTGCAGGGATTTGAACAGAAACAGCTCACAAAGGAAGAACCGCTGCCCGGCAACGACATTCAGCTGACCATTGATATCGATATACAATATGCCGCGGAACAGGCCATGAAAGATAAAGCAGGGGCTGTGGTGGCGATCGAGGTCAACACCGGCAAGATCCTCGCCCTCACAAGTTCTCCCCAACTTAACTTGAAACATTTTGTCGGCGGCATTTCGCAGAAAAACTGGAATAAACTGCTGAACAACCACCAGCATCCCCTCCTGAACAAGACCATTCAGGGGCAATACCCTCCCGGTTCAACCTATAAAATTATCACTGCTCTCGCGGCGCTCACCGAAGGGGTAGTGACTGAAGAGACGGTCTTTTACTGCTCCGGCTCACTGGTCTTCGGCAACAGGCGATACGGCTGCTGGAAAAGAGGCGGGCATGGCGCTGTAAATCTTCACCGCGCGCTCAAAGAATCCTGCGATGTTTATTTTTATCAGGCCGGTCTCAAACTCGGGGTTGACAAGCTGGCCTTCTATGCCGACAATCTCGGACTTGGCCACAAAACAAATATCAGGCTCGAGCATGAAAAGGCAGGATTGGTTCCGACCTCGGAGTGGAAGCTCAGAAAACGACAGGAACCGTGGCAGGAAGGAGAAACCCTCTCAATTTCCATCGGCCAGGGGTTTAATCTGGCAACACCGTTACAGATCTGTACGATGACAGCGGCCATTGTGAACGGCGGCGTTCTTTTGAAACCGCAGTTCATCGAATCGATACGAGATCCTGACGGCAATATCATTAAGGAATTTTCTTCTAAGCACGTGACAAAAAAACTTGGTTCAAAAGAGCACCTGGAGATGATAAAAAATGCCCTTGTCGCTGCTGTAAATGAAAAGCATGGCACCGGCGGCAGGACAAAACTGAAAGGAATCACAGTCGGCGGCAAGACCGGCACCTCCCAGGTCGTGAGACTCTCGAAATTCAAAAATGTCCCGGACAAGGAAATTCCCTACAAGTACCGTGACCACGCCTGGTTTACCTGTTTCGCCCCTGCGGAAAAGCCTGAAATTGCGGTCACGGTTCTCATCGAACACGGCGGACATGGCGGTTCAGCCGCCGCCCCGGTTGCCAAAGAGGTATTGATGCGGTATTTTGATATTAAACCTGATAAAAAAACAGCTGGTTCCAAACAGACAGCTGTTCAACCTTCCTCTGGAAGAACGTAAACCAACGCCATGATACGTTTTGATCGACGACTTCTTCTCAATTTCGACTGGATCATGCTCCTGATCGTGCTGGCCATTGCAGGTATGGGACTCGCCAACCTCTACAGTGCGACCTACCAGAATACCCTGCCGGGGATGCCTTATTACCTGAAGCAGCTCTATTACTACCTTTTTGGTTTCGGTCTTGTTTTTCTTATCGTCAGCGTCGATTACCGCTTACTGCTCTCCTGGAATTATCCCCTCTACTGCACGATGCTGGCGCTCCTGATCGCCGCCCTTTTATTCGGCAAGACCGTTGCCCATACCCAGCGATGGATAGACCTCGGGTTCTTCAGGCTGCAGCCATCGGAACCGGCAAAACTCATGCTTGTGATCTCGCTCGCCAGCTATTACTACAGGAAAGACACCGGCAAGGGGTTTTCGCTTGGAGATCTTGGCGTCCCCATCCTGCTCACGCTTCTTCCCTTTCTGCTCATCCTCAAACAGCCTGACCTCGGAACAGCCATGATGCTCTGCTTCGTCTTTGTTTCCATGACCCTGTTCGTTAAGCTGAAGTGGTCCACGCTCTGCATCCTTCTCGGGATCTGCACATCCGCCATCCCTCTGAGCTGGAAGTTTATTCTGAAACCCTATCAACGGCAGCGTATTGAAACCTTTCTCAATCCGGAGAATGACCCATTGAACAGCGGCTACCATATACTCCAGTCAAAAATCGCTGTCGGCAGCGGCCTGAAATTCGGCAAAGGCTACCTCAAAGGGACCCAGGGGCATCTGGATTTTCTTCCGGAACGGCATACCGACTTTGCCTTTTCCGTCTGGGCCGAGGAGTGGGGATTTGTCGGTTCTCTCTTCTTTCTGGCCTGTTATTTCTTTTTCATTCTCTGGGGACTTAACATTGCAATTTCCTCCCGCGATAAATTCGGCGTGCTTCTTGCCTTCGGGATTATTTCTCTGATATTCTGGCAGTCCTTCATCAACCTTGCGATGGTCCTGGGTCTTCTGCCGGTTGTCGGCATGCCGCTGCCGCTTTTCAGTTATGGAGGCTCTTCACTGCTTACTACCCTGATCGGCATCGGCATTCTCATAAATATCCGGATGCGCCGCTTTATGGCGCCAGGACATAGTTAACGATGGACTATTTCAGCCTTCTGAACCTCAAGAAAG
>DAOVSZ010000124.1 GCA_030627725.1 Desulfobulbaceae bacterium | reverse complement strand
TCCCTCTTTGCCCTCTCTTTGCCCTGCTCACTTGCTCTGGAATACGCATTGTTATCTGTAAGGCGGTTGCGGTTTTCACCTTCAATCGCTTTCCACTTTTAAAACCAACCTCATGCCGCCGCCAAGGTTTTTATTTTTTTTACCTCAGAACCTTCGCGTTCCTTCACAAGATCAATGTCGTATTGTAGCTGCAAACGTGAAAAGTAGCCTTCTGATACTCCAAAATATTTTGACAGCCGAATGCCTACACGTGGGGTGATGCTTCTTATCCCCCGAAGAATTTCACTCAAAGCCATACTTGATATGCCGGTATCTTTGGAAATCCTGTAGGCGGAAAGATTCAATGGCTCCATGAATTCTTCTTTTATGAAAACGCCAGGGTGTTCCAGTGGAATTAAATTTTGAGTCATGCAAGGGCCTCCTAGTGATAGTCGACAATTTCGACATTAAACGCATTTCCGTTTTTCCATTCAAAGCAAATGCGCCACTGATCGTTGATTCTTATACTGTGTTGGCCTGCGCGATCATCTTTAAGAGCTTCAAGGTGATTTGAAGGCGGAATCCTCAAGTCGTTAATTGATTCGGAAATATTGATCGCAATTAATTTTCTTCGTGCTCGACTTTGAATTTCAGGAGGAAATTTTTTTGAAAATTTCCTCTCCCATATTTTTTTCGTTTCTTTACATTTAAATGAGTCAATCAATTATTCATGCTCCTGTAGTCACCTTTCACAAACAAATAATATCACTTGTCGATACTATTGTCAAACAGTATTAGCGCGCCGCAATATTGGTAGGCTGTTTATTCGTGCGTATTTTATCACGATGAGTAGCATTTTCCGGTTTGCAGATAGTTTTTTTAATTGAAAATTACGCAAAACAGCGTTACACTTTTTGCGTAACACAAAATGGCGTAAAATAGTCGAGGTCATAATATGGTAGAGAGGACTAATCCTTTCGTATACGGGCGTGTAGTAACCGGTGATGAGTTTTTTGGGCGTAAGATCCTGGTCAAGCAATTACGTGGGCATATTCAAAGCGGTCAGAACGTAGTTCTTTTCGGGGAGCGGCGGATGGGGAAGACATCACTTGTTTATGAGGTTCTCTCCAAACACAAAGAGCGCAATATTCTCCGTTTTGATTTCAACGAGGTCAAAACTATTGAGGAGATTGTCGCTCGGGCAGTAGAGGGTATCCGCCGCATGGAGAGTCGTATTCCTTTAAAGGAGCGATTAATGCGACTGGTCTTCCGCGTGGGGGGAACCATCGACTCCGGTACCGACCCTGTGACGGGATTGCCTTCGTTTTCCATCACGCCCCATATTTCCGATCCGGTAACCAGTATCGCCGGTCTGTTTGATTTTATCGAAGAGAGTCATAAGCAGCAGCCCCTGGCGGTTTTTTTTGACGAGTTCCAGGGTCTGCTTGGGCTTAAGGACTCCAGAAGCCTCCTTGGCGCAATTCGGGGACGCATCCAGTATCATGCCGAGATTCCTTACCTTTTTGCCGGCAGTGTGCGGCGTAGAATGTACGAAATATTCATGGATCCGCAGAACCCTTTCTATAAATCAGCTTTACCCATTGAGGTTGGTCCCTTGCCCTTTGAAGAATTTGCTGAATTTTTGCGGAAGGCGTTTAGTACGGGAAAGCGCCGCATTGACAATCAATTCAGCCGAACCATCAACGAACTGATCTATGAAAATACCGGGGATATTCAGCACTTGTGCAGCGCTCTCTGGGAAGTGTCCCAACCTGGAGATGTTATCGATCAGCAGCATCTCAATCGGTCGCTGGAACTGGTCTGGCAGACGGAGGAACCCTTTTATGCTGCCCGGCGCCGCAAGCTCTCCGTGGTGCAGGATCGGGTGTTGCGAGCACTCGCCGAAACAGGCGGCAAAGAGCCCTTCGGAGCAGTCTTTCGTAAAAAGGCCGGGAATGTGGGACCTTCTTCCATCCAAAGGGCATTGGATCGACTTGAAAAAGATGAGTTTATTTTTCAGCCTTTTGACAGCGCTGCGGGGTGCGAACGTTATCGATTTTATCAGCCATTTTTTCGCCTCTGGTTGATTCGGCAGAATGTTATTCCGATTCCCCCGACAGTCGAATGATAATTTTTCGGAGACGTTGTGATGAGGGAGACAATAAGGTTATGACCAAAGAGAAATCAAACATTGTATTGATCGGCATGCCCGGCTCCGGCAAGAGCACGATCGGTGTCATCCTTGCGAAGATGACGACGCGCGATTTTGTCGATACCGACGTTGTTATCCAGACATCACAGGGCCGTTCTCTGCAGGACATCGTTGACACGGAAGGGCATCAGGGCCTGCGCCGGATCGAAGAGGATATTCTTCGTGATCTCAGATGTTCATATCACGTGATTGCAACAGGTGGGAGCGCTGTGTACAGCGACTCTGCGATGAAAAATCTGAAATCAGGTGGTGTTATTGTCTTTCTGGATGTGGATCTGGTCACACTTACGTCAAGGGTGAAGAATTTTGACACCAGGGGTCTTGTCAGGCGTCCGGATCAGAGCCTTGAGGACCTGTTTCGCGAACGGTATGATCTGTACCGGAAGTATGCGGAGATCACAATCGAGTGCGCAAATCTCGGTCAGGAAGAAGTGTGTGCGGCGATCATTGCGGCGATGAGGTGAGCCTTGGGCTGTTTTTGCGGGAATGGCGAATTTGATCCATAATGTCGTCGGCAGTGATCGTCAGGAAACTGGAAACGTCTATGCCCGCTTTCTTCAGAGTCTCTGCAGTCCATGTATTACAGGTGTTGCAGACATGAAACTTCCCCTTTGCATGATAAAACAGGCCATGAACATGCAGCCCTTTCCCGGTTGTAAGAGGAGCGCCCCTGGTGTCCCGTTTGAATGTTTTACTGATGTGTGTCAGCATGCTTTTCAATCCGGCGCCGGTTACAAGGATTTTTGCGACCTCGATCTCCGGGTAATGCTTCTCCGGATCAATCGGCACCCCTGCAACGTGCAACACTGAATTTGTCGGGTACAGTACAGCCTGAAGACTTAATCCTGATGTTTTTACCTTTGACTGGTAATAGTCCTCATCACCCCAGCCGATTTCGATATACCTTGAATGAACAAACGCATCAGTTATGATCGGGAGATCCAGCACTGCATGGTCTCTCGCCACTATGACTCCCGTATGCATACCATGGTTTACAACATACACAGGAAAAGAAGCTTCCTCCTGTCCTCTATTCTGTTCTTTAATACCTATTGAAGAACAGCCATTCAGAAAGACCAGGAGCAGTATTATTATTCCGGCATTCATTGCAATGTGTGGATTGTGATTCTGCATTCCTTCTCATTGTTTAGGAATTCACTCATCATCGCAAGCAAAAAGTAAATATTTATCTTCTTGACTTTCTGTTGCTTCTCACCACATCATGGAAACTATGGAAACCGACATTATCATCAGGCATCAGGTGGTTGGGGTATTTCAGGTCAACGTGTATCTGGTCGTCTGCCCTGAGACAAAAAAAGCGGTGATCATCGATCCAGGCGGCGAAGGCGAAAGAGTCGTCCGAATGGTCGAAGAGGAAGGGGCGGAGCCGATATATATCCTGAACACACACGGCCATGCCGATCATGTGCTGGAGAACAAGGCCTTGAAGGAACGTTTCTCCATCCCGGTCTGCATGCATGAGGCGGACGATGAATTTTTTTCCCGTAAAAAGGTGCGCACACAATCGCAGAAAGAACTTGGCCTGCCGCCGCCCGGACCGGCTGACAGGCGGCTGAAAGACGGTGATGTGCTTGAAGTTGGGAAGTTACGAATCGAGGTGCTGCATACGCCGGGACATTCCCCCGGTTCTGTCTGTTTTCATGTCAGAGGCAATCTGTTCAGCGGCGATACCCTTTTTGTCGGTGATGTGGGAAGGACCGATCTTGTCGGCGGCTCACTTGAGACGCTCCTTAAATCGCTTGAGGAAAAGGTGATTGTGCTTCCAGGGGAGACCATTGTCCGGCCCGGCCACGATTACGGCGAGACACCGACCTCAACCCTTGCCTGGGAAATGCGGGAAAACCCGTATATCACTGATTTTATTCTTGCCAAATAGGCGAAAAAAGATGTCTTGGTCTGCACTTTTCCCGTTGATTTCAGAAGTTTGTTTTTGACAGCCAGCCTTTTTTCCCATATACTCTCCCGACGTATGTTTTTGTACTACAATGTGGTATTGTTGGGTGCTTTTATGTTCCGGTTCTATAGCAGGTTATTTTTATGACAGAGCAATCCAGACAGGAAGATCTTGAGAGAAGGAATCAGGTCTTACAGAGCGAACTTGACGTGGCCGTCACCATTCTGCAGACCATCGGCGTGCTGGTGGTCGTGCTTGATACGGAGGGATGTATTGTCAAGTTCAACTCCGCCTGCGAGCGTTTGACCGGCTACACCTATGATGAGGTGAAGGGCAAACCCTTATGGGATCTTTTCCTTTTTCCTGAAGAGCAGGAAACGGTCAAGGCTGTGTTCAGGCAGCTTCGGGCAGGCATGTTTCCGAATGAGCACGAGAATTACTGGCGTACAAAGGATGGTCGCCGGCGGATGATTGCGTGGTCCAATACGGCATTAGTTGATGACGTTGGAAAGGTTGGTCTTATCATCGGTACCGGTACGGATATTACCGAGCGTAAAAAGTCGGAAGAGGCATTGAAAGCAAGCGAAAAAAGGTTCCGTCTTGTTCTGGATGCGACTTCTGACGGGATGTGGGACCGCTGCCTTATCACCGAAGAGACCTATTATGGCGCCAACTGGGCCTCAGTGCTGGGGTATTCGGAAGAAGATCTGAATACGGGGAAGATTTCCTGGCAGGGCCTCTTGCATCCTGAGGATAAAGACGATGCGGTTGCCGCGGTCCAGGACCACATTAAAGGGAGGACGTCCCGATACGTGAAGGAGTTCAGGCTCAAGAACAAAAGCGGAAACTGGCAGTGGATCCTGGCAAAGGGTAAGGTCGTTGAATGGGATGACGACGGTGAGCCCTTGCGTTTTGTCGGGACCCACACTGATATAACGAACCGCAAGCTGATGGAAGAGGCGCTCAAGAAGTCATCCGAGCAGACAAAGATGTTTGCCTATTCCGTTGCCCATGACTTGAAGAACCCGGCGGTTTCCATCTATGGTCTCATGAACAGGTTTCAGAGAAAGTACGATGAGATGACGCCGGAAAAAAGAAATACCTACTGTGACCGGTTGATGCGCGATTCAGAGCAGATTGTCAGCCTGGTGGATAAGGTCAACACCTACATCTCTTCAAAGGAGAACTCTCTCCACATTGAGCGTGTCTCGCTCCTCGAGATCGTTGGGATCATATACGAGGAGTTTTCTCTGCAGCTGAATGTCCGTAATGCTGAATGGAAAGTTGCAAAAGACCTGCCCGAGATCCGGGCCGACCGTATTTCACTGCTGCGCATTTTAAGAAATCTGGTAGATAATGCATTGAAGTATGGCGGCGTCCAATTGACTGCAATTGCCATTGGCCATAAAGAGACGGAAAAGCATCATGTCATTTCTGTCTGGGACAATGGGGTCGGCTTGGAAAAAGAGGAATCAAAGAGCATCTTCAGGGCCTTTAAACGGAAAAAGACCTCGGTAGGGATTTGCGGGACCGGTCTCGGCCTTGCTATTGTGAAAGAAATCGCAGAGCAGCATAAGGGTGAGGTCTGGGTCGAGCATGGCCTGAAAAAGGGGATCGCGTTTTGTTTTTCAATTTCAAAGTTTTTGTAATGCCTGGGAGAGACACGTCTCCGCATAAAAATACAGAGAACAGAGCTCTCGCAATACTTTGAAATAATTGCACGAGGTCAAAGAATTTCCTCAATTCCCGCTGCAAGTTCCTGATACTTGATTGCGTTCTTGTGTCTTTTTACAATACGCCCGTCGCGGGAGATAAAGACCGTTTCCGGAAAAATCCGGGTCCTGAGTTCCTTGATGATGCCTGTTGCCTTTCCAACCGGAAAGGTGAGATGGTTCTGCTCCTTGAACTTCTTGATATCCTTCCACTTGCTTCGGTAAAAGGCGCCCAGGAAAATGACACCTTTATCCTTGTAGGAAGAATACGCCTTTTGAAGCGTCGGAGCCCCATCAATACAGGTCCGTCAGAGATGGGTCCCGACATAGACGACCATGGGTGAGCCTTTGACCTTGGCGAGATCAAAGACTTTTCCATCAAGGGTCTTGAAGGTAAAATCGGGCAGGGCCCGTGCCTGGGCGAGTCCTGCGCTAAGAAAAAACAGGATGAGAATGAGGGTTGATTTTAATTTCATGTTAAACCGCCGGATTATATAGAGAGATGTCATCTCCTCAGCAAGCAGGAGTGTATTGAAATAATATACCACATTGTGGTATTAGTGGGTAGGTATTTTTTCGTTATTTGCTTTTTCAAATGTTCCGCCATTGTCAGGTTGAAGTGTTTTGGAATAAAGCTCAGGCTTGTGGGGCCTTTTTTGTGAGGTTGTAGCCGATTTCAATCAGTTTTTTCTCAAGCAGCGCTCCGGAAAGCCCTTGCCTCCTCAGTTTTATCATAGTCCTGGTGATGGGAGGGAGTTGTGGTTTTTTTGGCCTGGGCGGAGAAGATTTTGGCGGGGGAGGTTCGGGGGACTGTGGGACTGGTTTTGCAGTTATCTCGACAGACTCTGTTTTCTTAACGTCTACCGCCTTTTCGACGGGGGGCTTGTCCGGGGCAGAGGCAGGGGGCGCGGTTGGAGGCGTCACGTCAGTCGGTCCAGGTTTTGCCGCCATTTCTGTTCTGTTCGCCATCAGCATCTTCACATCAATGCCCTGCGTCAGCATGGTCAGGATCTCATTCTGATGGGTCAGTTTTTCCATCGTATCCTGCAGTCGGCTGATCTGTCGGTCCTTTTCCTCCATTTGCCTGTCTTTTGACGAGAGCTGTTCTTTGAGTATTCCGACAATATCAATGATGTCATTGCCGAGACCGCTGAAAGATGTCGGTTTATGTGTCTCGAAAAATGTCTCTTTCTGTCGAATTTTCTGTTTGATTACAGTCTGATAATTGTCTATTCCGGTGTTCGATTGTCTGCCTGCATTGCGTGTCTCAATAAAACTGAAGACCTGGTCCCTGGAGAGAAGGGTAGGCGGTCTGCCCCGACGTGGTCTGCCCTTTGCTGTCTTATACGTTTTAAGGATTCCCTGCTTGATGTAGCGGTGGACGGAACGGGGGGCAACTCCCAGAAGGGCTGCGGATTCTTTTATTGTGACTTTTTCCATGACATTTTTTTATCACAATAAGAGATATAAGTCAAATAATAATAAATCTGTATTAACAAGTTGTTATCTATAGTTGTAGAGACAAGTTTCAGGTGTATATTCTGCGCTGTCTTTAAATAGGTTTCCGGTTGACAAAGAACAGTTTTCATCTGAAGATATACGATCTTACTTATGTCACATACAATAGATATGGAACATTGTGCAGGTAAGTAAGCTGTGCTATAGTGCGTCATCGTCCAAAGATGTGATGATAACAGTCTTTGTTTTGCTGTAGCTTTCATGTGGAAATAAAGAGAATGATAATAAAGAATATCTTGTTGAGACTCTCGCCGCCGATCATGGCTTTACAGCCGGTGACAGTACGGAAATCTATCTCGACAGAAAGATCAT
>DAOVSZ010000082.1 GCA_030627725.1 Desulfobulbaceae bacterium | reverse complement strand
GTGATATTGCCATAAGCAATAACGATATCTTCTCAGTCAAAACCGAAGGTGGTGCCAAAGTTATTCTTTTTGATCGGATCAGCGAGTTTATTACCGACACCTCAAAGCGGGATGTCTTCTGTAAAGCTCTTATCAATCAGCTTGTTGAGTTCCGTATCCGCGCTGATCTGGATGAGCTCCGGATAGTTTCCTTGAGAAATCTGAGATGCAGTCTGGGAAAGTTCCTGGATCGGTTTGATAATCTTGAGGATAATCAAGGTCAGAACAATCAGGCAGAGTCCGAAGATAAGGACGCTGAAAAAAATGGAACTTTTCTGGATGTCGTTTAAAATGGCGAGCGTTTTTCCTCGTTCTTTGGAAATGATGACAGTAAGCGACAGGTCTTCGGACAGGGAAAAGGCGACAAAATGCCTGGCACCGTACAGATCCGTGTCTAGGATTGCTTTATGCTGTTTGTTATAAAAAATTGTTTGTAAAATCTGATAGTTACCGGTTTCAAAGAGATTTTTTCTGATTAGCTTTTTCTCCCTTTCCTGCATGAACGGCGGCAGGTAAAGTATATCTCCCTCTCTGTTGGTAAGAATAATATAGTTTTTTTCATCCTGATGCTTGCCGTCGATATTCACCTTGTCAAGAAAATCGCTGACAACGGGAAGGTGGATCTGGGCGGCGAGAGAGTAGTTTTCGTCCTGGACTGAAAAAGGTTCAAGAAGCCAGAAGACAGGCATGCTGTGATCGATACAGACGCTCTTTATGTCGGATACCCCGTATCGTTTTGCCTCCTGAAACCATTCTGCACCGGCAACGTTTTGGGCGTGGAGTTCAGGCCGTTGCGCCATCAGAACGGTTCCATCTTCGTGCAGGATGAGAAACTGACTGAAATCGGATTGTTCTTTCCATTCTTCGAAAAGAGAGTTTATGATTGCATGCCGTTTTCTCTTGATGGCAATCGTAAGGTTGATATTTTTTGTATAGATGCTGAGGAACCTTTTTTTCTTCTCAACCGAATCCGAAAGCCGGGCGTTTATGTCCATTGCTGTTTGAGAAAGCCGGGCGGCTATGTCATCGACCAGATATCCGGAAAGCATGCGATAGGTGACAACACCTATGACACCGCTCGACAGCACAAAAAGAAGGGCGGAGAAGAAAAGAAGTTTATGTGTAATACTTTTAAGAAACATTATCTATCGGGCAGAGGTAACTAGTCCTGGGAGGTGTTGACAACATGGCAGTCTCACCCAGGTTTTGTAAGCTATTGCAGGATGGTCAGTTTTGAGACGACGACAGTATCCGCATCAGGTCCTCACGGACCCGATCGAGATGTTTCAGGGTCTCGCCTGACAAGTTTTTGCCGAACTCCCTTGCCTGTTCAAGATTTTTTTTCAACGATGCTGTTTCAATATTTTTTTCCTGAAAAAAATCTTCAAGCTGTTCCGTATACTCTTCGATTTCGCCCAGTTCGTCTAAAACAACATCAAACCGTTTTTTGTGATAGGCCTCAATCGCCATATCAATATAGAGCCTGGAAGCGGCCAGGCGGAGAGGAACTGTGGCAAGGGAATCAAGGATGTCAAAAAGTTCGGGCTGGAGCTTGAGAAAGCTCATTTCTGCTCTCCGGCGGTTAGCTGAGTTGATTGCGGAAGAAATTTCCGCTAAAGAGAATTCGAACGCCTGCAGTTGTTCGACGTGTATTGCAATGTTGTTTTTTTCAATAAATGTAAGCAGGTTGTTGAAAAAACGGTCAATTTTTTTAACGGCATTCAGGGCACGATTCCATTCCTGGTCCCGGAAGGAGTTTTCAAGGTCATGGATTCCTTCAAACATCTCTATGCTTATTTTATGCAGTTCTCCTGTGAGTCCGGCCTGCTGCAGGACTACGCCAAAGCTTTCCTCTTCCTCCTCTTCGGCAAGAGCTGCCTGCAGGAAGATACACAGCAGGAGAAAAAGAAGCAGGATACCGGTAAAAATGGTCCATTCTTTATGATACGGTTTGATGCGGTTGTGGTTGTGTCCCAGACGCATTAACGCCTCCCTTATTCGCAAGATTTGCAAACATCTTTTTGAAAAAATATTGTATCACATTCTCACCGCATACCCGGTAGAAATTTTATGTCCCGGCTGTCGAGGCAAAGATGGTCAGGGAAATTAGTGCTGAGAAAGGTCTTGAGGATGCTGAAAATGGTCGATGAATAGACCACAAAGAAGTAAAAAATTGGGTTGAGAGCTGGGACACCAAGGATGAAACAGGACACGAGTCATGAATTCTTTATTAAAACCTGAATCCGTGACGGCAGGAGAATGTTAAAAAACTTAACATATCGAAATAACATTATAAACACACCGCAAGCTGTGTTTATACAAATTCACTTTGCCGCCCTTCGGGGCGTCCGATAGCGGCCCATCTGCTTTGTCGGTAACTCTTTGATATAGCACGAGTATAATCAAAATCGTTCCCTTCGCGCATATGGACCGCTCTCGAACGCTCACGGATTCATGTAAAAGTGATACAGGTTGGTTCGACTCCCGCCTCCAGCATCGCACCCAATCGCCAACCAAATTCCCGGACTATTTTCCCGGACTACAATTTTAAAAAGAAAAAACCCCTAACCATTTGAAATGATTAGGGGTCATGTTTTGAAATGTGGTGAGCGGAGCGGGATTCGAACCCACGGCCTTTGGCTCCGGAGGCCAACGCTCTATCCAGCTGAGCTACCCGCCCACGAATGGTTTGAAGATTGTAAGGTAATCTCAATATTTACCATGTCACAGGCATTCAGTAAAGTTCTTTGTAAGGGGGAGGTCAGTGAGTTACGTCACGTGAAAAATTTTGTTGAGTTCACTGTTTGCTGATTCGAGCATGCTTACCTTCAGCACCCTCATTGTTTTTTTTGTTATCCGTGCCCTGTGATCGATCCGCAATCCCAAGAGAGCGGCTACAGATCCACTGCTTTCAAGGGTAGGGACCTGGCTGCGTTGCTCCTGCGGGACCTTTTGGTCTGAGAGGAAATCCGCCACTTTTTTTCTACCCGGGCCGCCCAGAGGGTGAAAAAAATCCCCGGGCTCCGGAGAACGGACGATGAAAGGAAAGGATACCTGGGCGAGATCGAGATAATCTTCCTGGTCATTGATGATTTTTTTCATGTCCGGCACGTGTGCCATCTCTTCAAACCGGATCTCTACACCAGTTTCAGGGATTGTGATGGTCCCCGGTTCGGAGACTGTTATCTGAGAGAGCGGCTGGTTTTTCTCAATCAGGTTTCCCCGTTGCGGAACCATCCCTTGTGGATAGGAAAAAACGATTCCAGTCATTTCCTTTGTTGCCCGTAGTCCACCTGCAAGGTGAACCACTGTCCCGTTCTCCCTTGCCTCTGCCAGGTGAAGGACCTGTTCGATCTGCCGGAACCGCGGGCTTTGCTCCATTTTCCAGAAGACGGATTCGAGAAGACGTCGTTGAATGGCGCGCGGTGATTCGTTGAAGGCAGTCACATCAAGTATGATTTCAGGGCATTCGGGGTGTTGATCGAAGGATCTGTTTTTTTCTTCGATAATGATTTTTTTGAGGGCCTCGTCAACAGCATCCTCAAGAAAGAGTTCCTCGTCCTGCAGGATGGCCGCTGTCTGACGAAGGGTCGTGCTGATATTGGGGTTATAATGCTCGGCCAGATGCGGGATCAGGTCCAGCCGGACCCGGTTGCGCAGATAGATCCGCTCCTTGTTGGAACTGTCTTCCAGAAACGGGATGTTTTCATGATTGAGATATTCTATCAGATCGGTCTTGGGAAGGGTCAGAAAGGGCCGGATAATTTTCCCTTCCCTGACTACATTCATGCCGGAAAGGCCCTTTCTGCCCGTGCCCCTGATGAGCCGGAGGAGGACCTCCTCCGCCTGGTCATCGGCAGTGTGGGCCACAGCGATTCTGTTGGCAGCTGTTTCTTCGGCAACCGTATCCAAAAAATCATAGCGAAGGACCCGGGCAGCGTGTTCAATCGACATCCCATGTTGCCAGGCATATTCCTTTACTGCCACGGTACCGGCCTTAAACCCTGCTTTGAGTAATCCGGCCTGCTCACGGACCAGTGCTTTTTCCTGTTCCGTCTCGTCAGGCCGGAGGCCGTGGTCCACATAGACCGCGGTGAGGGTCAGATGTAGTTCCTCTTTGAGGGCAGCCAGGACATGCAGCAGCGCCATAGAGTCAGGCCCGCCGGAAACACCGACGATGACGCCGGCGCCCTTTTGCAGCAGATTTTGTTCAGAAAGGGTCTGGTATGTTTTTTTGACAAGAGGAAGCATGATAAAGGGTGGTTCCGATTTTGAAGGTTATCATTTTATCTTTTAACCAGTAAAGAATTTTCCGTAAACTCTTTAAAGGATTTTTCCTTCACATGGTTGATAAAATCATATAGACTGAGGGCTTAAACGTGACGCATAAAACCCAGGAGAAATGATTCATGAACCAACGCAAGAAAGTCCGTAAGGCTGTTATCCCGGTCGCAGGCATGGGCACCCGTTTCCTGCCTGCCAGCAAGGCGATCCCGAAGGAGATGCTGACTATTGTCGACCGGCCCACGATCCAGTATATCGTTGAAGAGGTCGTTGCCTCCGGAATCGAGGAGATCATCTTTGTCACCAGCGAAGGCAAGGCAGCAATCGAGAACCACTTTGATTATGATTTCCAGCTTGATGCCCTTTTAAAGAAGAAAAATAAGACAAAACTTGTCGAGGAACTCCGTCATATCTCCAATCTCATCGATATTGTTTCGGTGCGTCAGAAGAAACCGCTCGGCCTGGGACATGCGATTCTGACCACCAAAAATGTCGTGGGGAACGAACCATTCCTTGTCCTGCTTGGCGATGACCTGGTGCAGAGTAAGGTACCATGCTGTCTGCAGATGATCAATTTGTTCCAGGAGTTGCCTGAGTCCTACGTTGCTGTGCAGCGTGTTTCGTCTGATCAGACCCACCAGTACGGGATTGTTGAAGGCGATGAGATCCAGGACCGGGTGTTCAAAGTCGGCAGGATGATTGAAAAACCGGCGCCGGGCACTACTGAATCCGACATGGCCATTATCGGGCGCTATCTCCTGCAGCCTGATATCTTTGATCTGCTTGAGAAGACAACCCCTGGCCATGGCGGTGAGATTCAGCTGACCGACGCCCTGCAGGCGCTTGCCATGCGGCGGGCCATGTATGCCTATGAATTTGAGGGGACACGCTATGATGCCGGAGATAAACTCGGGTATCTGAAGGCGATTGTCGCCTTTGCCCTTCAGCATCCGGAACTCAAAGATGAATTTCGCGTGCATATCATGGAAGTGGCCGACAGTTTCAAAAAACCTGCAAAAAAATCCAAGTGAGATGGGGGACAGCCTCCTCGTTCGTACCTTCAGGATATTAGAATCTGATGGATAAAGATTGTTGTAACTATCTTGAGGTGGCGGTTGCGGCCCCCCTTGCCACTACTCTTACCTATTCCGCTTCCTCTGAAACAGCTGCCGGGCTCACACCCGGCATGCGTCTTCTTGTCCCGCTCGGGAATCGTCTGGTTACCGGTTATTTTTTTGGTGTTACTGAAAAACCGGAAGAGGATTATAAGATTCGTTCTATCCGCGACTCTCTTGACACCGAGCCGTTATTCCCCGAAGAGATGATCCCCCTGTATCGTTGGGTTGCAGAGTATTATCAATATCCGATCGGTGAGGTGATCAAAGGGGCTTTGCCGGGTGGCCTTACTGCCGGAAGCGGTCGTCGTATAAGGCTTACAGAAGAGGGTGTTCTGCATATCCCAGTTGCTGGAGAATTTCAGGATCGGCCGCAGCCTTCCTGGGTGGAAGACCTGCTCGGAAAGGGAACGCTCAGTCCTGCTGCGACCAGAAATCTGTGGAGAAAAGGCGACCGGAAGATCCTTGAAAAATGGGAGAGCAGGGGATGGGTCACCATCAGCCAGAAGGTAATGGGCCCTTCGACCAGGGAGAAGAAGGAGATCTGTATAACACTTGCAGAGGGGCATCCTGGACCTGAGAGTACAGAGAAGCTGAAGAAGTCGGAGGCAAAGACCCTTGAGATTGTTGTGCGTCTTTCAGATGGTCGGCAGAGATCTGTTCCGCGCCGGGAGATCACAAGAGAATACAGCGGCGCGGCAAAGGCGCTTAAAAGCCTGGCGCAGCATGGCCTTGTCTCTTTTGCCGAAGAGACAGTCTACAGGGACCCGTTTGGAGAGCGGCCGCCATATTTCCCGGAGCCGGAGCGCCTGACCGAAGAACAGCAAGCAGCCCTGGACCGGATCATCCCGGCTGTCAGGAAAGAAACCTATACCCCTTTTCTGCTCCACGGCATAACCGGCAGCGGCAAGACCGAAGTGTATCTTCGGGCCGCAGCGGAAACACGTGCTCAAGGCCGTACCGTCCTCGTCCTGGTTCCCGAGATTGCCCTTGCCACTCAGCTTGAGGCCCACTTCTGCTCACGGTTCGGTGATACGGTCGCTCTCCTGCATAGCGGTCTTTCGGTCGGAGAACGGTTCGACCAGTGGCTGCGGGTCATGCGCGGTGAGGCGAAAATCGTTATCGGCGCCCGGTCGGCGGTGTTTGCACCGCTCGGAAATCCTGGTTTGATCGTTGTGGACGAGGAACATGACGGGGCCTATAAGCAGGAGGACGGCCTGCGCTATCAGGGGCGTGACCTGGCCGTCTTACGGGCAAGCCTTCAAGGCGCCACAGTAATTCTTGGTTCGGCAACACCCTCTGTGACAAGTTATTTTCATGCCGTACACGGCAAGTATCGCCTTGTCAATCTTACGAAACGCATTATGGAGCGGCCGCTCCCCAAGGTCGAGGTTGTGGACCTTAAAAAGATCCAGACGGTCTCCGGACGGCCGCCGCTCTTTTCCAGTGAGCTGGTCCGGTCCCTGAAGGAAAACCTGAACAATCAGGAACAGAGCCTTGTCTTTCTGAACAGGCGCGGTTTTTCCAATCTTTTCCTTTGTCGGCTGTGCGGTCAGACCGTCCAGTGCAGACACTGCAATATTACGCTCACCCTGCACAAGGGAAGACGCGAACTGGTCTGTCATTATTGCGGTTTTACAGCCAAGGAGAAAACGGTGTGCGCCAACTGCCGCTCCTCTGAACTTGTCGGGGTGGGATTCGGGACGGAACGGATTGAAAATGAACTGCAAGGGCTGTTCCCGACCGCGAGGATCGCGCGGCTTGACCGTGATACAACCACGAACCGGCGGGACTATCTGAAGATTTTAAAAGCGGTCCATAACCTTGAGATAGATATCCTGGTGGGAACGCAGATGATCACCAAGGGGCATCATTTTCCGCATGTGACCCTGGTCGGAATCGTCTGGGCCGATGCCGGTCTCGGTATTCCTGATTTCAGGTCGGGAGAAAGGACCTTTCAGCTGCTCTCTCAGGTGACGGGAAGGGCGGGACGTGGAGAAAAAACAGGGCGGGTCATTGTGCAGACGCATCAGCCGGAGCATTACAGTATCACAACTGCGAAGACTCATGATTTCGAGGCGCTCTATGAAAAAGAGATCGGTCTGCGTCAATCTTTGAAATTCCCTCCTTTCTCACGACTCATTAACCTGCGGATGACCGGAGAAAGAGAAGAGGATGTCAGAGAGTTTGCAATTCGACTCGCCTCTGTGGCCAGGGGCCGGGCGAAAAAGGAAGGCGCTGTCTCCATACTTGGGCCGGCGGCAGCGCCTCTTTCCCGTCTGCGTGGGAAGTACAGATGGCAGTGTCTTCTGATGGGGAAGAGCGTTGAATCCCTGCATGCCTTCTGCCGCGCCCTTTTGCAGGACCACAGTGTTTCCGGGAAGACCGATCGTGTAAAATTGATAGTCGACGTGGATCCGGAAAACATGTTATAATGAGGAATACGGTCACAGGCACCGAATCTTTACGCGATCAGGGCTTCAATATAGTAGACTATAATTGTTCTCCCTGCTTGCGTAAATCTCCGGTGCCTGTGACCGTATTCCTTTTGGATATGGGCTCCAATATAGCGGGCTATAATTGTTCTCCCTGCTGGAGTTTACACCCCTCAAGGGGGTACTGAAAAGAGTGCCCGGAGGGTGTAAATCTCCGGCGCCTGTGACCGTATTCCTTTAGTGAGGGGCTACCCTTTATTTTTGCTTATTTTTTATGATGGGGATCATGCTTCAGAAATTTTACCAGACAGATGACTTTCTGGAGAAGGCTGAAATTCTACAGCGGTTTTCAGATCAGAAGCAGGTCGAGGTCATTCCGGAACTGCTGAAGATCATTGAAGCGCCTTTAGGCGATGACGCTTTGCAGGTAATGGTTGAGGCCACCCTGACAGAACTTTTTCACCAGAAAAAAGAGGCTGTTGTTGAAGGGCTTCGCTCGCCGTCAGAACTCATTCAGGCCTTCTGCCTTCCATTTGCAGCGAAATTCAGACGTTCTGAGACGGTTTCCTCCCTTCTTGCCATGTTGGAATCTCATACAACTCCTGATTTGACGATCGGGGCGATCCGGGCCTTAAGGATCATCGGCAAAGAGGATTATTTTGACGACCTGGCTGTCTTTATAAAAAAATCCGACCCGACCATAGCTTCCGCCGCCATTATAGCGATCAGCGATATCCATCCTGATCGTTCGCGCGAGATCCTTTTACCTGCTTTTGATTCGCTTCACGAGATTGCAGCCCTTGCCGTGCTTGAGGAACTCTCTCCCAGACCAACTCCTGATGTTATAGATTTTCTGATCAGCCATATTCATCATCCGAATCCGGTAATCAGACGAATTGTGGCGGCAAAATTGATATCCCTGGACAGGCAGGTAAGCAGAAAGATCTGCTCCAAGCTCTTTGTCGGCACACGGGATGAACGGATCCTTGCTGCGAATATCCTCGCCGAGATCAAGGATGAGGAACTTATCCCGGCCCTGGTTATGGCAGTGAAATCGGAAGACCCGAATATCCGTTTTGCCGCGCTTGACGCTCTCGGCGCTGTAGTGACCCCGGAGAGCAGCGCCCTCTGTTTTGATCTCTTGTATGATCCGGAAAGGACCGTGCGCTTTGCTGTCCTGAATATCCTGGAAAACAAGATATCTGAAGAAGTTTTTGACGGGATCAGGAAAATCGCTTCCTTTCCAAAGGGGCGCAAGGTTCTGGTCGAAGCGCTGGCCAATGTCGCGGCGCCACGCATCTTTGAGATGCTTCAGGACTTATCGGCCCTTGTTGACGCAGTATTTGGACAGATCTTTGATGAGGGGAATTCGGAGCTCATTGCCGCCTATGAAAAGGTGATTTTTGACAAGGGGTTTATTCACTTAAGTCCGATCTTAAAAAAATATCAGGACCGGTTTGAACGTCAGGAGAGT